>CAZMNC010000118.1:0-3214 GCA_964567535.1 uncultured Desulfobacterales bacterium
TATTATAAAAAAAGAAATCCATGCTACAAGTCCTATGTGAAGACCTGATACCGCGAGTATATGGCCCAATCCTGATTTATTAATTATTTCTTTTGTATTTTTGCTTAGATTTCTTTTGTCCCCAAGTATTATGGCAGAAAAAATGGCCATATCATCATGGTTTAGTTCTTTCTTGAAAAATGTTTTTATAGGCCGTCTTAAGCTTTCTATAATGTTATTGGGAAATGTCATTTTTCCTTTTCCCAGAAAAACTACATACCTCTCATCTTTGATATAACCTTTATACCTAATCCCCTGCTCCCTCATGTATGCTTTATAATCAAAAGCGCCAGGATTTAAAAAATTTTTTATTGGTTTTAACATGCCCAAAGATCTTATTTTATCCCCTGGCTCAATCTCTATTTTGTGATAGTTATAAATAGTCAAAATTATATCCTCGTTTGATATGAATGAATTACCTTTAGTATAAACCTTGATTAATTTAAACCTGAATTTAGCCATATTTTCATTAACATATGGAGATTGCAACACAATTCCTTCTAATATAATAGGTGGCTTTATAGATAAAAATGGGGCTTGTTGTTTCATACTATTATGTTCGAACAATATGCCTCCTATAAAAAATACACTACAAATAATAAAAATTTTCTTTTTCGGATTTTTTAAAAATATACAACAAAATATCAAGCTTAAACTTGAAATATAAAATAAAATATTAAATGTTTGCTTGGTCTGTAATGTATGAGATATAAATATACCTAGTGCTGTTGACAAAAACAGAGCAATAATAGGTCTATTCATGATTTTTTATATAAACAACAAAAACCTTTGTGGGCAAGCACAAACAATATTAAAGGTTATTTTTTATCAACTAAAAAATAAGAAATGATGGTATAAGGTATGGAAATATAAGGTAAAACACAGCTCCAAATGAAAGAAAAGGACCAAAAGGGATAGGAGTTCCTTTCTTGGCCTTTGTTTTAAGCATCAAGATTATACCTACTATAATTCCACTTATGGATGCTATCATTATCACAGGAAATATTGATCTTGGCCCAAGCCATGCTCCTATCATAGCCATAAGTTTAATATCTCCGCCACCCATTCCCTCTTTTCCTGTAATAAGGTAATAAGTTCCTGCTACTAAAAAAAGAGAACCTCCTCCTATAAAGATCCCCTCTATTATATTTATTATGGTTCTACTAATATTACTATCAAATATTAGTATTAATAAACTCATTATAATACCTGGAATAGTGATTATATCTGGTATTATTTGTTGATGGATATCAATGATGCTTAATATAATTAAAGAACATATAAACAGAAAATAGATTATATACTTAGCAGTAAAACCATATTTTAGGAATAAAACAAGGCTTAGGACACCAGTTATTAACTCCACAATAGGATAGTAGAGAGGAATAGAGTTTCCACAATATCTGCATTTCCCTTTTAATAAAAGATAGCTTATAATGGGAATATTATCATAAAATTTTATGGAATTTTTACATATTGGACAAAATGATGCGGGTCTAATTATAGATATATGATGTGGAATACGATATATACATACATTTAAGAAGCTTCCAATGACAAGTCCTAATAAGAAAAAAAGAACCCCTATCATATCTATAAACCCTGATAATCCTCAAGAACGTATTTTAAAACAGGTCACAGACATCTTGGACAAAGGTGGTATAATAGCCTATCCTACAGATACATTTTATGGAATAGGCTGTGATCTATATAACAAAAGGGCCATAAAACTTATTTATCAAATCAAAAAGCGACCATTAAGTAAACCTTTTTCTTTTATATGCGATAGTCTAAAAAATATAAGTAATTATGCTATTGTATCTAATTATGCTTATAAGATAATGAGGAGATATCTTCCTGGGCCATATACGTTTATTTTAAAGGGCACAAAACTTGTTCCCAAGCTAATGCTTACTAAGAGAAAAACTGTTGGAATAAGAGTTTCTGATAATAAGATATGTCTTGGAATTGTAAAAATGCTTGGCAGACCTATTGTAAATACCAGTGCAGGATATGATGACCCTCATGATATAAGAGAAATTTATGGCCAACACTTAGATATAATAATAGATGGAGGAATAATATATCCTGAACCTTCGACTGTTATTTCCTTAATTAATGATAACTTAGAGGTTATAAGAAGAGGTAAAGGTGGAGATATATTTTCTTAAGGAGAAAATACTCTATACTGGAGTTTAGGAAAAGAAAGTTCAAATAATATATTACGAGCTATATTATTTACTAATCTTCCAAATAAAGATAAAGAATAAGACCGCGGATATACGAGTTTTACTCCACCTTTTATATGTGCTAATTCTTTTGCAAGATTTACTGCATCTTGAAAATTACCCAATTTATCAACAAGTCCAAGTCTTTTTGCCTGAGAACCTAATAAAATACGTCCATCTGCTATTTTTTCCACTTTTTTTATGGGAAGATGTCTACCTTGTGCCACTGCTTTTACAAACTGTTCTTTCACTTCTAATAACATATTAATGATTAACTGCCTCTCCTTATCTGTCATTTCTCTATATGGTGCTCCTATATCTTTAAACTCCCCGCTTTTAAGTGCCTCAAGTTTGATACCCAACCTTTGGAGAAGCTTTTTTATTTGCACAAAATTCATTATAACTCCTATACTACCAGTTATAGTTCCTGGATCTGCTACTATTTTATTTGCTGCAGATGCAATATAATAACCGCCTGATGCTCCTATACTACCTATAGAAGCTATTACTTTTTTTTGCTTAATAGTCTTTCTTATCTCTCTATATATCTCCTGAGTAGGTGCTACAGCTCCACCAGGCGAGTTTATGCGCAGTATAATAGCTTTTATAGAATTATCTTTTCGAAATCTTTCTATTTGAGAATTAATATCCATAGAACTGGAAATTACCCCTTCTATAGATATTACTCCTATTTTATTAGAAAAAGAAAATATAGGTCTCCACTTTCTTAAAATTAAGATACTTGTTATTGTAAAGACAAAAGCAATCACAAATAGTAATAAAAGGATAGATAATAGAGCTCTTTTCCTGGACATTAATTTACTCTTTTATATTATCCAGCTTAAGATTTTTTATTTCTTCTTTTAATATTTCCCCAAGACTTGGTTTAAACTCCTGTTTGCTTACATAAGTTTTATACCTGTCTTTTTCCCTTTTTTCTTCTAATT
>CAZMNC010000119.1:0-2144 GCA_964567535.1 uncultured Desulfobacterales bacterium
GAAACTGCTCGTGAAATAACCTCAGCTCTACATCCTCTTTCTTTTAAAACAACTTTAGAACCCACATCCATAATAGATCCAGATCTTGCAAGTAATACAGTATTAAAAGTTGCAACCGCATTTTTACCTATAAGTGTTGCTACAGGATACATTTGAAGATCTTTTGCAGGTAATAGGCATATATAGTTAGATTCAAATATACCACCTTCTTCTATAATTATAGCTGTTCTCGGCCTTACAGCCATCTCTTCTGCCCAGTTATGTATCATAGTAAATGTGAGTTTTGCTCCCTTTTTTACATAAAATTCGCTTACTCCTACATGCAGCCCCGATCTAACATTGGGACCTGTAGCACATCCAGTTATTATATGAAGCTCAGATCCTTCCTCTGCTATAACTATATTATGTACATCTTGTGCAAGTTTATCCTCTGATAAATAAAGACATGCTTGGAGGGGATATACTACTTTTGCATCTTTAAATGATCTTATAAAATATCCATGTTCTTGATGTTCGGCTGCTCTTTTAGTATACAAATCTTTATCGGGAGATATAGATTTCCACCAATAATTTTCTAAATTATATTTTTTCCGTGCTTCATCTATATCCATTATTTCTGCACCGTGAAATACACTTTGACAGTGTATTACTGAATGGTCTTTTTGAAAAAAGAACCCGCATCTCCCATACCCTGAAATATCTATCCCTGTTTTTAAAAGAAGCTCTTTTTCTTGATCAGAGATATCATTCAAATTTACTTGATGGTGTTCTTCGGTTTCTTCTTTTAGATCTTTTATTATTTCTTTAACGGTATTTTTCATTTCTATTGCCCCTCCTTACTAAAACATCTATAGCATTCATTATAACCGTGCTCTTTAATTGTATGTAATATCTCTCGCGGATTTCCAGCACATATTATTTTTCCATCTAATAATACATGACCATAGTCTGGTTCTACATAATCCAAAATATGCCCAGTATGTGTGATAACTAATGCCGATTTTCTTCTCTGTTTTATTACCTCTTTAATAGGTTTTTCGTTTTTGGGTTCCACTTTTCTTCCCAGAAGCAAATTTATAGCCTTTCCTATTAAGGCAATATTTTCTAAGTCCACCCCAGATTCAGGTTCATCTAAAAGCACCATATTAGGAGATTGAACAATCAATTGTAATAATTCTGATCTTTTTACCTCGCCTCCAGAAAAGCCCACATTAACTTCCCTGTCTAAATGATCCATGAGATTTAGTTCTTTAGCATATTGTTCAATATTTTTGCCATTTTCTTTTGCACAAAGTTGCACCAGCTGCCTTAATTTTACTCCACTTACAGGAGGAGGTTTTTGAAAAGATATTCCTATACCTAATCTTGCTCGTTCATATGGAGGAAGTTCTGTAATATCCTTTCCGGAAAATAATATTTTCCCTTTTGTTATTTGATATCCTTCAAATCCCATAAGTGCGGAGAGCAAAGTGGTTTTTCCAGAACCATTTGGGCCAAATAGTGCATGAACTTCACCTGTAGAAATAACAAGATTTATTCCTTTTAAAATCTTTCTTTCATTTACTTTAACATGGAGATCTATTATCTCCAATAAATTTTCTTTCATTTTAATAATTCCTCCTGCATATGAAAAAATATTAAAAATAAATAATAATTTGGAATAAAATATAATGTCAAGCAAAATTGAGCCTGTTCGAAAAATACTTTCCTGTTAGAGTTAATTATAAAATTAAGCTTTGTTTTTTTTCCTTGTAGATCAGACCAACTAATAAAATGCAGATTTGAACAAACAAATAAAAGAGCAGCAGCTATTTTTTATTTTTCCTATAACCTGTTCAATACGATATCTGTTTCGATAAACAGATCGCAATCTATTGTAAATTTCAGAGACAAATTTTCTAACCGGACTTTTTATCTTAGTGTGAATACCATCTTTTACAGGAATAACTGGGATAAATCCTGCTTTAATAAGCTTCTCTAATACTTCATTACTCATGCCATATAAGGCATCTGCAATAAAATATCCCTTACCTCTGATAGGAAGTTCTTCAAGTAGCTGAACTAAAAGCTTCCTTTCATCTCCATATGAAGGTGCTGCTCTAACAGCAATGACATAATCTCCTGCCATGGTTCCAGCAGCAAGA
>CAZMNC010000120.1:0-6820 GCA_964567535.1 uncultured Desulfobacterales bacterium
AATACATATCCTTCCTACTATCTGTCAATTAAATGCATATCACATGGCTACATTATCTAAGCCTAAAATTCACCTTTCCATCGATATATTAGCAGGTTGTCTCATTTTTAGATTGAATTTTTACAGGAACTTCGGGTTAAATAATAATAAATTTTCAATAAAAAAATACTTGACCATATATTATTTTTGTGCTTATTGTTTGTATACATATATTATGAATAGATATAATAAAAATACAGACATGTTATTTAAAGATTGTGTGTGTTTCTTAGTGGGAAGAGTGTCCAGAAGGCTAAATAAGATAACCAAGGAAAGTATTTCATCTTATGGGCTTACCACGTCACAGTTTTTTATGTTAATAGCCTTATATGAAGAAAATGGGATTTTAATAAGTAAATTAGCGGAAAAGGTAGCACTCGACAAAGCAACTCTTACAGGAATAATTGATCGACTTGAAAGGGATGGGCTTGTTCAAAGACGAGATGATCCTAAGGATAGAAGAGCTATAAGAGTCTATCTTACCCCAAAAGCTGAATCCATGAGAAAGAAATTATTGGATATATATCATGAAAACAACAGCAGATTCCTTTCTGTGCTATCAGATGAAGAAAAAGAAGTTTTTGAAAGAGTAGTTGAAAAACTGGAAAGTATTGGAGGATTAATAGACAATGATGAATGAAAAAAAATTAGAAAATATGAAAAGGCTTTTTAAACCAAAATCAGTGGCAGTAGTAGGTGCATCAGAAAAATTTGATAAATTGGGTTTTCATGTGATGAAAAGTCTTAAAAATTGTGGATATAAAGGAGAAATAATACCAATAAATCCATCTGCAAAAGAGATTATGGGTATAAAAGCATATCCTTCTATTAAAACATATAATAATCCTATTGATCTCGCAATTATAGCTGTCCCGGCAAAATTTGTATTTCAAATATTTGATGAATGCCATGAAAAAGATGTGGGTGGAATTGTGCTTATTACAGCAGGATTTAAAGAGATAGAAGACCCAGAAGGCGCAAAAAATCAAGAACTTTTAAAACAAAAAGCAGAATCTTATAATATTCCTGTTATAGGACCTAATACTTTTGGAATGATTAATTTTTCATATAATCTTAATGCCTCCTTTACCCCAGAATTTTCCTTAACAAAACAGGGTGACATTACCTTAGTAAGTCAAAGCGGTGGAATGTCACACCTTATGAGTTTTATAAGTCAGCGCTTAGATATAGGATTTAGTAAGATAATAGGCATTGGAAATAGGTTAAATGTAGATTTTTCTGAAATGCTTACTTTTTTAAAAAATGATCCAGATACAAAGGTTATAGCCCTTTATATAGAAGGTATAGACAATCCTTTGCCAATGATTCAGATGATAAAGGATATACATAAAAAAAAGCCTGTTATTGCATATAAAACAGGAAGCTCTAAAACAGGGGATGAAGCATCCAGATCGCATACTGGTTCTATAGCTGGAAAATACGAGATATATATTGGGGCATTAAAACAGGCAGGAGCTATTGTAGTAAATAGCGCTGAAGATTTGCTTGATGCTGCAAAAGCGTTATCCAACAGCTCTATTGTTGAAGGACCAAAAGTAGCTGTGCTTTCAGGACAAGCAGGGCCTGGCATGGCAGCAAGCGATATGGCAGAAAGAGTGGGTCTTAAAATTCCTGCTTTTACACCTTATACTCAAGACATAATAAATAAACTACTTCCTCCAATGGCAATTAGAACAAATCCTGTAGATATGGGACCTGCCTGGTATGATGCTGCTGCTACAAAAGATATTATACATGTAGCTATGGAAGATAAAAATATAGATGGTGTTATTTTACTTATAATGTATGCATCTGCCAATATTAAAGCTGTTGAAGGTATTACAGAGATGCTTAAAGAATGGAAACAAAAGAAACCAATTATTACATGTATTTCCGCGCCACCTGGCATATGGGATAAAGAGCTAATAATATTAGAAGATTCCAAAGCAGTTACTAATTATCCAAGCCCTGAGAGAGCAGCAAAGGCATTAGGATATCTTTGGGAATATAAAAAGATAATATCAAGGGGATAAGAAAATGCAAATAATAAAAAAGGCTATAAAAGAAGGGAGAAAAACACTTTCAGAATATGAATCAAAACTTATATTAAAACATTATTCAATTCCAATCGTTGAAGAAATTCTTGTAAATAACCAGGATGAATTTTTAGATGCCTTGCGAATCTTAGGTTATCCTTTAGTAATAAAGGGATGTTCACCCAACATAACTCATAAAACAGAAGAAGAGCTAATATTTTTAGACATAAGAAATAAAAATGAAGCAATAGAGGCATTTGATGAAATAAATAAAAAAATAAACCAAATAAAAGATGGAGCTATACTGGTACAAAAAATGGTAAAAGGTGGACGGGAATTGATGGTAGGAATGATAAATGATCCCCAATTTGGTCCATCTGTTATGTTTGGTCTTGGGGGAATATTTACAGAGATATTAAAAGATGTTTCTTTTAGAGTTGCTCCATTAGATAAGAAAGATGCAATGGATATGATGATGGAGATAAATGCTAATAAGATTTTAGATTCTGTAAGAAATATGCCTCCTATAGACAGGGAAGAATTAACTAAACTAATATTAAATGTAGGAAAAATAGGACTTGAAAATAAACAAATAAAGGAAATGGATATAAACCCTATAATAATATATGGCTCAAAACCCATAGCAGTAGATGCACTAATAGTGCTTAAGTAATGAATATAAAAGATTTTTTTATTGATCCAGAAGGAAAAAACGCTGAACAAATAAGAAACTTGGGATATAGTATTGTTGACTTCATAATAGATAAATTTGCCAATCTTAAAAATCAGCCTATATTTAATTATATAACTCCTAAAAAACTAAATGCTATTTTTTCTGATTCTATTCCTGATACAGGTATAGAATGGAAAGATCTTTTAGAAGAAATAAAAGATAAAGTATTGAACTATAGTTTCTATTTTGGGCATCCCAGATATATTGGTCATATGATTACTCAGCCCTCTGTTCCATCTATACTGCTGGATATTCTAATATCTGCACTTAATCAATCCCTATTTCTATGGGAAGTTGGACCTTCTGCTGCACATTTAGAGAGAGAAGTAATAAGATGGCTATGTAAACTATTTGGATATGGAGATAGTTCTGGAGGAACATTTCTTGCGGGAGGATCTGTTGCAAATCTCACAGCACTTCTTATTGCAAGAAATTTATTTGTTTCTACAGGGAAAGATCTATCAAAACTTGTAGTATTCTGCTCAGAATATTCTCATTTTTCTATAAAAAAAGCTGTAAATTTTATAGGCCTAAGAGAAGAAAATCTTGTAAAAGTGCCATCTAATGCTAATGGTAAAATGGATCCATATATCCTTAACGAACTCATAAAAAAAGAAATTTCTTTTAGAAAAATACCTTTTTTTGTGGTAGCAACAGCAGGAACAACTATTTCTGGAGCTATAGATCCTTTATTAGAAATACATAATATATGTAAAAAATATGACCTATGGCTTCATGTAGATGCTGCACATGGCGGCGCAATAATATTTAGCAATAAATGGAGACATCTTTTAGATGGAATAAATAAAGCCGACTCAATAGCATTTGATCCTCATAAGTGGCTTTATAATTCTATCCCTTCTGCCACAATCCTTCTTAAAAACGAATCATCCCTAAGGCACCTTTTATTTAAAGCACCATATATAGAAGAACCCGAAAATGAAGAAGGTGTTAGACCAAACCAAGGAGAGTCAGCTATTCAAGGAACAAGAGGATTTGATGCCCTAAAACTTTGGGCATCTATTAAACTTATAGGAACAAAAGGATATGGGGTGATAATAGATCACTGTATAGATATGACCCAATATCTTGCCTCTATTATAAAAAATCAAAAAGAATTAGAACTTTGTAGCAATCCAGAGATAAACATATTGTGTTTCAGGGCTTTAAGTAAATATGGAGATCATAATAAGCTAAACCTTAAGATACAAAAAATTCTTGAGGCCAAAGGCAAAGCTTTTCTCTCAATCGCAACATTCAAAGGAAAAAAGGTGCTTAGGGCAGTTATTCTTAATTACTGTACCCATAAAAGAGATCTAAAATTTGTCTTAGATGAAGTCCTCAGGTTAGCTAAAAATGAATAGGAGGTAAAATATGAAAAAGATATTTTTTTTATCTCTATTAGTGTTCTTATTTTCCACATGTTCATATGCTGCTCCACCATTTATGGATTTTGAAGGTGTTGGTGGAGCCGGAATTGTTCCTGGGGCATATAGAGTCAGTCCTCCTAAGAATGGGCATATATTTGGAAGACCATGTGTTGCACATTGGAGTCTATGGGGTGAAGGCTCAAATTTGTATACTCATGGGATAGCAATATCATTCTTAAAATGGTTTGAAGTTGGTTATGTAATTGAAACCTTTGATTTTACAAGATTAAGAAGACAAATATGCAGAGCTAGTAAAGGAAAAATGGATGTAGGATATCATTATATATGGATGCATGACTTTCATTTTAAAACTCAGCTAATAAAAGAAAAAAAATATATTCCTGCTTTTGCCATAACATTAGAATACAAATTGAACGAGACTATAGAAGATATGAATAAAAATTTAAAGGGAGGGCTTGATAAAGTTGGATATTACGGAAATGAGGGTATAGATTTTGATTTTTCCATATCTAAAAAAATAGAGAAGATATTTTATTTTCCCTGCGTAATAAATTCAAATCTAAGACTTACAAAAGGTCACTATCTGGGACTTTTAGGTTTTGGAAAAGATTATCATATGAATGGTGAATTTTCAGCGGCATTCCTCCCTTTTCCAAAAAGAGCACCAAATTGGGCATTTGGTGTTGAGGTAAGACAACAAAATGATTCCTTTGATCACTTACCGGGTCTGCCAGGTTTTACAATGAGAGAAAATGCATTCTGGGATGTGTTTATCGCAGGCTTTTGGAGGCATATATCTTTTGCTATAGCATTCTGTAGATTTGGCAACGTGGTCAACACAGAGTCCGATTATTTTGTATTTAACTTTAAATATGATTTTTAATTTTATAATTATAACGATCTTATATTTTTATTCCATTGGACATGCATCTAATTGTCTTGAACCTATTGGATGGGGTGCAAGATCAGTAGGAAGAGGAGGTGTAGAAATAGCTATTGCTAATGATTCAGATGCATTAAATAGCAATCCTGCAGGCATAACTCAGATAAGAGGCAAACAATTAGACATAGGATTTGGAATATTTTCTCCTAAAATCCGTTTTAAAAATAGATATGGTAGAAGCCATACAAGGGTACAATATTATCCTGCTCCAGAATTTGGGTTTGTGGCGCATTTAAAAAATAAACCTATAGCTATTGGATTTGGAATATTTGGTAATTCTGGGCTAGGAGTACATAGATTATATATTATCAATCCTTTTTTTAAAAGAAAAAGACTTGGAGATTCAAAACTTGCTGTTGCAAAGGCAATAGCAGCGATTGCATATAATATAAAGAAAAATTTATCTATCGGGCTTGCATTTCATTACTATTATATAAATTATTATCTTGCTTCATCTATGGGTCCTGCATATTTAGACGCAGACAAGCTACATGGATTTGGTTATGGAGCAGCAATAGGATTGCTTTATAAACCTACAAAAAAATGGTCTTTTGGTTTAGCTTATACTTTTAAACCAATATTACAAGATCTTCATACAGATGATTCAAAGATAAGATTTTCCGGGACAGGGTATATGCATTGTAGAACAAAAATAGAAAATTTTGGTGTTCCAAGAAAACTGGCTATTGGAGCTGCATATCATATAAATAAAAAATGGTTAATAGGTATGGATTTAGAATGGCAGCAGTATTCAAGGGCATTTAATGAATTTATTATAAAATTGACAGACTTAAAGATATCTCCTCAACAATTAAAACTTCCATTCCATTTTAGGGATACATACATATTTTCCATAGGTACAGAATACAAGATTTCGAGATTCCTTATTTTAAGGATGGGATATTCCCTTTCTACAGATGTTAGTCCAAGGGATTCCCATTTTGCTGTCTCTCCTCTATTAGATAATTTTCATAATCTTGCTTTTGGAATCGGCACTAAATGGAAAAGTTACGAGTTAAATCTATCCTATGTATATTGCTTTGAAGGAAAAGGAATAAATAATATAGCCAGTTTTCCAGCCAAAAATCCTGCTCCAGAGTTCAGTCACTCAGTTACATACTATAAAGACATGCACTTTAATATATGTATAACAAAACATTTTAAATAGCTATTTTAAGCGATTTAGATTTTTACTATATCCGGTCCTGTCCGGATCCAATATATATGATGAGATAGTTCAGGGTTAACGGAAACCCCCCTTTCTGTAGTTCTCCATAATTTCCCCCATTTCCTCTCAGTTTTTCTTAATTTCTCAGGCTTAAGGAAAAGCTCATACTCAACTTTAACACCAAATCAGGTACTTTCACCCACCCAACTCAGTAAAAATGGGCATAAACGGGAGATCAACCTTTTCTTTTTCTCAAAATGTAGTGACATGTAAGAGGTAATAAATAATTTTGACATAGAATCATAGCTATACTATTGTTAAGCCATGTTCATAAGGGTCAAACGCTATAAAAACAAAGACGGCTCTGTAAGAGAATATCTACTTCTTTGTACTGCCAAAAGAGAGGGCAAAAAGATAAAACAGATCACGTTAGCAAATCTTGGAAGGCTTGACAGTGAAAAGACTCAAAAGAGCATTGAGACAATCATTGAAAACCTAATTAAGTTTTCA
>CAZMNC010000121.1:0-10627 GCA_964567535.1 uncultured Desulfobacterales bacterium
ATAAAAGAATTTATCTTTATACCTTGATAAAAGAGGATCCGTTTTATTTCTTCCATGTCCCAAACTGAACATGGATCATAGTATTTTATACCTAATATATTTATTGTCTTTTCGCTTTTAACATGGCTATTATCATATTCCATATAGGAAACAATATTATCTAAAACTTCACTATATCCGGTTGCCAAATCTCCTATATGTCCTGCACATTGAAAACACCATATTTCACAAGGAATTTCATATTTTAAAGATTCTATAATACCTTCAACATCATCAGCCATCATAGTGGTAAAACTCGTTGTAAGAATAGCAATAATCTTTGGATGAAACTGTTCATAAGCTGATTTAATAGCAATGGAAAGTTTTCTATATCCACCTGTTAATACATCCTGAGATCTTATACCACTACCTAAAACCCGCACATCGTCTTGAGATCCTGTCATCAGAGTAAATAGAAGATTATCAGAATGACAACAGCTTTTACCGTGTATAATTATAACTGCATCTTTTATACCCCCTAATGCACTTATAGCTCCCAAAAGCTTTGAATCGGGAAATGGCTCAAAAACAAGATTATCCATATAAACATCCTCCATCCGTACCTTCTGTCACTTTTCTCCATACTTTTTCTGCCTTTATCCATGAAGGATGAAGATCTGATCTGTACAAATCATGATCAATCATGCATACCAATGGCGTCCTTTTTATTTTCCTTGAAAGCTCTTTTTTCAGGAGCTTAGAAAGAAGGATAGGACATTCAAATCCAATCTTTAGAAAATTTGCATAGAATTTTAAAGAATCAAAAGCTCTTATTCCTTTTTGATGATATACAGGAATATCAGAACTAGGAGCTATAACAATGTCAATTTCTGAGTTCTTTATCGCCTTAATCTCTTCTATATATGTGGGATTAACAAGAACTTGTGGCTTTATCCCATATTGACTTGCCATATTAAGATCCATATCTATAATTTTTTTTATTGTATCTTTTGACATACCATGACTTTCAAGCCCATATGTTTTGTAAATCAAAAGAACCGGTTTTAATTTTAGATCTTTCATAAATAGTGAACCCATACCAAAAAAGAATCCACCCACCACTGCTATTCTAATTCCTTGGATATCTCTAATTTCCTGCTGCAATCTAAATTTTGCATCTTCTCTTTTAGCCTCTATCACATTTCTTGCATAATCTTTTTTTCCAAAACGATCGGCTATATCCATAAATACTCTGCTGCTTTCTTCTATACCATAAGGATTATATTCCATATGCTCCAGTGAAGAGATAAGATAGTAAGGGATACCAAATCGTTTTTCTATTAATCTTAACCAAGGTGCTGAAGAGTCGGTAATATTAAGTTGGGCTTTTGGAAGTTCATAAATATCCTCCACTTTAGTATTATAAAAAAAGATTTTATTTATATTTATACCCATTTCTATTAATATATTCTGAAATTCACTCATCTTGTTTTCAGATGAATGGATGGGAAATGTAATAATATTAACAGAATCTGATTTTTTATTTACTTTAAATCCCTCAGGAAGAAGTTGGTCTAAAATACTATAGACCACATCATGATACCCTATTGGTCTACCTTTAATGAGTTCTCCAGTGGAATATACTACTTTACATTTAACCTCTTTACTCGCTTTATTAACAGCAGATGCAATATCATCACCAATCATATCACTTGGACATGTAGGAATAACTACTATAATAGATGGATTATATTTTTCATATGCTTCTATAATTGCCCTGTCTAATCTATCTCCCGCTCCATATACAAGATCAACCTCTTTCATATTTGTGCATGGAGTATGCGGAAAAAAGGAATAAATTGAAAAAGAGTTTATTTTTCTTAAAGTAGCACATCCCATAGGGCCATGAATAAGAGGCAATGCCCCAGAAATCGCATTGACTGCAATAAGTGCACCTGCATTTTTAGCTGGTTGGGCTGCCATAGCATGCACTATCATGCTTAAAGGGCTACATAAAATAGAGAGAATTTTTGAATAATCCACTAATATTCTCCTTTCTTGGCTATACATAAAAAATAATTTTCATGCGCAGATCCTATGAGTTTTGCAATGGATGTGTAAGTTAATCCTCTTAAGTCTTGATTTATATTTAATATGCTACATTTTTGATCCTTCAAAACATTCAATATCATTTTCAGATTAACAATAGGATTTCCTTTTGTATCCTCAATAATCTTGTTCCATATTGGCCTTGTATCAGGTAATTTAAAAATTATTTTTTTTAGTTGAAGATAAATAAAATAAAAAATTTTAGACTTAATAGAAATAGAAGGCTTTTGTATAAAGTCTTTTCTATTTACTTCAACAATTACAAGCCTACCACCTGGTTTTAATACTCTTATCATTTCTTTTATAGCCTGAGCTGGTTCTTTGAGAGGCCAAAGAGCAAACTTACAATATGCGCCATCAAACACATTGCTTTTAAATGGAAGCATGCAAGAATCTCCTCTAAACAGTTTAAGTTTTACATCATATTCTTTTGCTCTTTTTGAGGCTATATAAAGCATCCTTTTTGACTTATCTAAACCGAATATATCAAATTGGCTTGCAAGGAAAATGGCCGGAAATCCTGCACCACAACCAAGGTCTAAAACTTTACTGCATCCATATAAAGACTTTTTAAATATATCTACCCATGCCCTATCTTTTGTCCATATCCTTCTTGTAGGATTATTTGGATCATATTCAAAAGCAAGTTGATCCCAAAATTCCATCTTTCCCTCCTGGAATCCCACATGCATCAGCTCTACATTGTTTGCAAAATCTAAACTGTCTTATATAAGAAGAACAAATGTCTCTGATATAAGTTAATTCATCTTTAGTAGGTCTCCTCATATTCTTGAACCGGCCTATAGGGATTAAAGGCATAATATTCATTATTTCTACACCTATTAATTTACATAAACGAGCCACATCTATTATATGATCTGTATTTATTTCAGGTATTAGGACAGTATTCACCTTTACTGATATTCCATTTGTCACTGCGGCTTTTAATCCTTGGATCTGTTTTTCTATAAGAACTGCTGCACCTTCTTCTCCTGAGTAAATTTTTCCATCAATAGATATATAGTCGTAGATCCATTTACCTATCTTTGGATCTATTGCACATATAGTAACTGTAATGGTATTTACATCCAATGAAGTTAATAACTCTATCTTATCAGCCAAAAGAATTCCATTAGTGGCTATACATCTTATAAGATGAGGGAAGTCTTCCTTTAATATCTTCATAACCTCAAATGTTTCATGATTAAACAAAGGTTCTCCTGGTCCCGCTATTGCCACCACTTTTATAGGAAATAATTTTTCCCTTAAAGTATTCTGCAACAACTCAATTGCTTCTTTAGTTGATAACACTTTTTTACATATACCTGGTCTGTTTTCAGTACTATTATTAATTCCTCGTGAACAATAATTACATCTAAGGTTACATTTAGGTGCTACAGGCAGATGCACTCTTCCCCATCTAAAATGAGCTGCATCATTAAAACATGGATGTTGATTTATAATATTACACATCTTGTCATTCCTTAAAGAAAAGCCTTATACCTCCCCATACAGAAATCCCAGGAGCCGGATATCCTGCAGCCGCTTCATAATCTTCATCAAATAGATTTTCTAACCTTAACCAAAGTTTTAAATTTTTATTGATTTTATAAAATGATGAAATATCTACCCTTGTATATTCATCAATCTTATGGACATGATCATATGCTAATCGATCTCCAACATAATATATATCAGTACTTACCTTAAATTTTCTGTTTAGCGCAAAATATATAATATTGGCATTTATTTCGTGTTTTGGGGTTATCGAGAGATTGTCATAATTCCCCTCCCACCCTTCAGTATAAGTATAATTTACAGATACACTTAAATTATCTAAGGGAAGAAAATTTATGCCTGTTTCTATACCATCACTTTCTGCGGACTCAACATTTTTGTAACGCCATGTAACATAATCAAAGCTGATCAAGTCGTCAAAATCATTATGAAAATAAGTAAAATAATATCTAATTCTGTCTTGAAAAAGATTTAAATCAAATCCTGCATCATAACTTTCACTTTCTTCAGGTTGAAGGCCAGGATTGCCATATTTTGCATCATATAATTGAGCCAAATTTGGAGCTTTGAATCCTGTAGCATAATTACCTCTTATTTTAAGTCCTATCTTATTTATAAGATATGCTACTCCGAATTTATATGTTCCATGCCATCCAAATGTACTATGATTATCAAAACGGCCCCCTGCGATAATAGAAAGAGATTTATCAAATAATAATATCTGATTATTTATATAATATGATTTATTATTAAATGTTTTATCTGCCTGTTTAATTCCCAATGCGTTTTGAGAAACAGCCTCTCCATGATCATTTTTATATTCATATCCAACAGAAATAGTATCCATATCTGTTATGGAAAAATTATGCTGCATAAAAAAATGTTCTTTTTCTCCTTTATAAGTGGCCTTGAAAAAACTATCAAATACCCCTGGTGCTATTTGACCATCATTTTGATCATCATGGTTTTTCTTAAAATGGGTATATGCAAAGGCTAATCTATAATTCCACCAGGGTGTGACCTCATGGTTGTCCTGGAGATTAGAAAAAAACAAATAAGTATTCCTATAACTATGAGGATCATCATATGCCTTAAAAGTCTTGTAATCCCATTGAGAATAATTGATCCAGGCATCAGTATAATTAACAGTCAAATCTAAATTGAAATTGTCAGTTAACGGATAATCGAATCTTCCAGAAAGGGTATGACGTCTAAACTCATCATGCTTGAACACGCCTCCACCTTTTTCATATGCATAATTTACATTATAACCAAATTTTCTAAATTCTCCATTTAGACCTGTTGCAACCCTCCTTATATCCATTGATCCACCATAAGATTTTACATAAAATTTAGGTTTTCCTTTACCTTTTTTTGTAATTATATTAATCACACCTGATATAGCACCAGATCCATAAAGAGCACTTTGAGATCCTCGCACAATTTCTATCCTGTCTATATCTTCAGTATCAATATAACTCCAAAGATCAGAAAAACTTTGACCCCAAAATGATGGATCTGAAATATCCATTCCATTTATCAGCACCTTTATATGCCTATTTCTGCCTCCTCTCATTCTTACATATGTCCATTGACCTGGACCACCACATCTTTTAAAAGCTAAACCTGGCACATCTTTTAATACTGAGAAAATATCTGTTTCTCCTTTGATATTAATATCACTATTTTTAATAACTGTTATAGAATCAGATAAATGCTCGACCAAAGCCTTTCTCCTTGTAGCCGTTACTACCATTTCCTCCATTTTTAATGGTTTATTCTGATCTTCAGCAAGACCTCTATTGGTATAAACACTAAACATCAAAATCAAGCATAGCAAAATAAAACATCTTTTCATCTTACACCTCCTGGTTGTTTTTTTAATTTACAGCCAGGAGGTTCGGTGCTAATATAAAAAAGCCGGTTTAACCGAACCTCCCGGTGGCTCTGGTTTTGGTTAACTGGTGGCAGGGTGCTGCCTCACCCTGCCGTTTATCTATTATCTATTTTTTAATATCATTTCTTTTAACAATGACTCTGTAGTATTTAAATAAATAAAATTTTGGCAATTAACTTTATATAATTTGAATACTTCATTTTTAGATCTCATGGTATACACCTTCTTTCCTTTTTTTACAGCATTTATAATAAGATCAATATTTTGTTGATTAAATGAACCAACAGGAAATCCCGAATCAATAATACTTTTCACTCGATTAATATAAGAAAATGCCTTTTCTAAAGTATAGTTACTTATATTTTGAAAGGGCTTCTCAGATATAACATGTGATCCTATGGATCTTGCAACATGATAATCAATGTCATTCTCATGAATAATCCCTGTCACAATGCCTAAGCCATGTTTTGCCAATAACCTATATATCAGTGTCCCAGTGCCTCCACCAGCTATAACAAAAACATCCTGTTTATTGTTGCTTCTTACTAACTCAATAGTATAAAGTTTGTTATTAAAATATACATCTTTAAGATCATATAATTGAGCAATAATGTCTTTATTTATAATCCTTTCAGGAGTTCCAAAATCTATAATCCTTCCATTTTTTACCAAAATCACAATATCAGATATTTTAAGTGCTACATCTATATCATGAAGCGATACAATTACAGTAACACCTTTTTGTTTTGAAAAATTATAAAGAATATTGAATACTTCCATTTTACTTCGTAGATCCAAATGCAAAGTTGGTTCATCTAAAATAATAATTTTGGGTTCCTGAGCTATAGCTCTTGCAAGAATAATTTTCTGTTTTTCTCCATCACTTAGTTCACCAAAATATTTTTCTGAGATATTATCTGCATTAACCAAATGAAGCGCTTCTTTAATCTTGTTTTTATCTTCATCAGTTAATCTTCCAAGAAAATTAGTATAAGGATATCTACCAAGAGCTACAAATTCAAATGCAGTAAGCAATCCAGGGGAAGGTCTTTCTGTAAGAACTACCGCAACATTCTTTGCAATTTCTTTAGAATTTAATTTGCTTAATAAAAACCCATTTATATAAATTTTTCCACCCAATGGAGAAATAAGTTTTGCCAATGTTTTTAAAATAGTAGTTTTTCCTGCTCCATTTGGGCCCAAAATACTCACTAATTGCCCCTTAAATATCTCTTGATTTATATTTGATACTACCTTTCTTTTATTGTAGCCCACAGCAAGATTTTCTATTTGCAAAATCTTATTCATAACTATATTAATGTTCTCCTATTAAGTAATAAAAATATTACTATTGGTGCTCCAAACAAAGCAGTTATAGCACTAATAGGAAGTTCTATAGGAGAAAACAGGATTCTTGCTATAAGATCACATAGAATAGTAACATTAGCTCCAATAATAGCAGCAGCAGGAATCAATATTCCATTATCAGATGTTTTGAAACTCAATCTTGCCATATGTGGAACAGCGAGTCCAATAAATGCCACAGGACCTGCAAAAGCAGTAACAAGACCAGCTAATAAACTAGAAATAATTACTATAAGATTTCTAAAAAGTTTTATATTTAATCCCATTGTCTTGGCATATTCTTCTCCTAACAAGAAGGCATTAAGAGGTTTCTTAATAAAGCATAAGGAAATAATTAAATAAATTCCTGCTAAAAATAATATATAAAACTCTTTCCATGTAAGACCTGAAAAACTGCCCATTTCCCACAATACAAATCCCTTTACTTTCTCTTTTGCAGCAAATGTAATTAGTATACTCGTGATAGCATAACATAAATAACCCATCATAAGACCTATAATAAGAAGTGTTACAACATCCTTTATCTTAGAGCTTAGTAACACTAATATAATAACTACACAGAAGGCTCCAAAAGATGCTGCTAAACTTAAAAAGAACGGATGAATTGCCATCAAACCAACACTTAATCCTGCAAGCATTACCAAAGCAACCATAAGTGTCGCACCAGATGAGATTCCAAGAACATATGGACCTACAATAGGATTTCTGAAGAATACTTGAAGTAAAAGTCCTCCAATAGCCAAATACGCACCAGACAAAGATGCAAACAAAATTCTTGGAAGCCTTATGTTCCATACTATTGAACCAAAAGTTGAATCCGTAATATGCAGATATATAATCTTACACACCTCATTAAACGGGATATGAACAGATCCTAAGGTTGAATTCACAATCAGGAGAAATATAAATATAGCTACTGAACATATAAATAACATGTAATATCTTAACTGCTTCAACTTCCCCTCCTATTTAAGTTCAAAAAAATACCTGTGTTCCTGTATAGGAAATAATTTAGGGTGAAAGATAGATGCAAGTTCATATATTACACCGGCTGTATCTGCAGATTCCCATATTCTCCATCCTGTAAAATATATTTTTCCCTTGTTCAAAGGCTTTATATCAACCACTTTTAATAATTCAGTAGATTGTCTAAATGCTTTTTTCGAAGTGATACCCACCTCAGGCCCCCGATATGTAATAAGAATATCTGCATTTTTGGCTCGGGCAAAAAATTTCTCAACAGTGATTTGCATACAGCTTGCACCTTCTAAGTCATTAAACAAATAATCACCCCCAGCTTTTTCTACTGACTGAGCTGCCCATGAATTTCCTGGTTCTACGAGCACCTTGCGAGGATATATGTCTCCCCATATAACTTTTGGTTTAAATTTTATATTTTTTAATCTATGAGATATTTGTTTTATCTGATGAAATTGGTCTTTGATAAAAGATTTTGCTTTTTTTTCTTCATTATAAAATACAGACAAAAATAGAATAAATTTGATACGATCTTTTAAATCAGGAGCAAACCTTGTGCAAGTAATAACACAGGGAATCCCAAGTTCTTCAAGTTTAGGAACAATACCTTCATCCCAGGTAAGAACAAGATCTGGTTTCAAAGATCTCAGCTTTTCATAATCTATAGCATTATATTGTCCCAAATAAGTTATTTTACCCTGTTCCAGGCCCTTTTTTATTTCAGGTATATACCAATATTTCTTTTGTACAACTACGCCTACTATACTATTAACATGGCCAAGTTGTTTTATAAGAGCAGCATTATATGTTGAATATACTATTACTTTTTTTACTGGGATTTTTATGATTCTGTCCTTTCTATATTCAGAAGTATCTTTTTTATTATCAGAGACCAAGATAAAGGCCCTTCCAATTCCATCTGTTATTTCTTTATATCCTTTTCCGTATTTTACAGAAAAAACCCCTATTTGCTCATAATTGCGCCCACAATTTAACAAAATAAAAATACAAGATAATAACAACACAAAACATCTCATTTTACCAAAACCCCTATTAATCCTAAGCAAAACAAAGCTGATCCTATAATCATTATAGGAATACCATAATCTTTTCTAATAGTTAGGTTTACGAAAGGCAAAGCATTTGATCTTTCTTTTGGATAAAAGTCTTCTATAAATATAGAAAAACCTTTATACCAACATGGTTTATTTAAAGAAATCTTTTTTCTATAAATCTTATTTTTATCTTTTATTAAAAGTGCAACAGAACATCCAGATGCCTTGCCAGTAGTTCCGATAAAATGTGTTTTATTTGGGAAAAATTTTATCTTTATATCTGACACCTTAAGGCAAATATTAGTATTTGCTAATTTAATCTCTGTATTTTTAGTAACAATATTACCATACGATATCTTACTTAAAGTATGACTTACAAATAGACCAATAAGAAGTAAAACAAAGCCTAAATGAACATGAAATAAAGGATCATTTATATTCAAATTTTTTAAAATACAAATTATTAATGTAATACTTAATAAACATAATAAAATAATAATAACTATAAGCCACCACGTATATAGTAAATTTTCAATTCCATAAGTTATTATCCATTTTTGTAACATAGTATATTTTAAAGTAAAAAAGATATTAGCATGATGCTTCATTATTAATGAACCAATCAGCATCACAAGGCTCATGATATAGAATATAAAAATAGAAAATTTAGTGTTTCCCAAAAATTGCCAAAATCTATTGGTAAATTCCATAAAGCCTCTCGTTTAACACAGGTTTATGAATACCACCTACTTGAGGAATATAATCAAACAAAAATATTAAAACAGCCCCTACTACAATAAGTAAAACCCCTTTTTTCCTGCTTAGCAAACCTTCTGGATAGAGATGAAATAGAGCTATATAATAAAACCATATTCCAACAGAATGAAAATAGTAATGATTCCAAGATATTACATCTCCCCTCCCTACATAACTCCAGATCATACCAAAAAAACCTGTTATACATAAAATCACAAATCCAAAAAGGGAATATCTATATGACAAAAACAGGTAATCTCTATCTATTATTAGAGAAAGTAGAGCAAGGTAAGCAGAAATAAACATAAACCCGTGCCCAATAAATAGGAAAAGATGGAAAAAATGAGCATATATACTTTTTGACATAAGAGTAAAAGGTGGATAATAACCTTCTGAACAAAACAAAGGCACAAGGGATAAGCCAAATATAAATAGGGTTGTGTATTTTATATTTCTTCCTCTTAAAAATAAGAACGAGGAACTCAGGCAAAAACCAGATAAAAATAAAGGCAGAAAATATGGTTCTGAAAACATATTACAATAAGGCCACACAAGATAACGGCCACTTATATCAGAAATAAGATTGAGCAAAAAACCTATAAAAAGCAGAAAAATAGAAATTTTATTTTTCATAAAACTGGTTATAAAGGACAAGCCATAAATAAAAGTTGCTATAAAATATGCTTTTACGGGAAAAGCTAAATTAATAATCATACCATTTACCCCAATAAAAAATCCCTGAACTGCATATAACAGCCCAGTGATTCCCGTTTTATCCTCAGGACTCTTGGCTTGGTTCGTAATCCACGCCGAACCTACAGCCTATATTACTCAGGCAGGTCTTCTGACTCCCGGATCATCCTACTTGCTACGCCTTCCCAGAGATCTTTTGACCTCCAGTGGCTTTATGTAGCTTTCGTCCCCGGTTACAGCCGCGGGCCGGTTCCGGACTTTCACCGGATTCCCTATT
>CAZMNC010000122.1:0-27244 GCA_964567535.1 uncultured Desulfobacterales bacterium
GATCTATTGGATATATAGGAGTCCATCATAGAATGGATTTAAGTATAGCTATTCGTACGTTGATAATAAAAGATAATATGTCGTATTATGGTGCAGGTGGAGGAATTGTATATGATTCAGATCCAGAAGCAGAGTATGAGGAAACTTTGAATAAAGCTAAAGTATTTTTTGATATTATAGGAAAAAAGTATGGCTTTTAGTGATTATATATATATGAATGGCAACATTATATTATATAAAGACGCTTGTTTATCTATATATGATAGAGGTTTTCTTTATGGAGATGGATTTTTTACTACAATTCGTTCAGATAAAGGGAAACTCTTTTTTTTTAAAGAGCATATATGGAGATTAAAGAGATCTTGTAAAATATTTAAAATAAGATTTCCCAGTTCTATTGAAGATATATCTATATTTAAGCAGCTTTTGGAAGTTAATAAACTTGATAAATGTTGTGCAGTAGTAAAGGTAATAATTACCAGGGGCAAAAAGGTCGAACCAGGATTACCTTATGGAGATAGTCCCACTTATATAATTACTGCTAATTCTTATAATCCACCTTATGAAAAATACAAAAAAGGTTGGTATCTTATATCTTTTGATATGCCACGTCTATCTCCTATCGCAGCATATAAAAGTCTTAATTATTTATATAACATGTGGGCAAGAGAGCATGCATTGGAACAGGGAGCAGATGAAGTTGTATTAATAGGAAATAATGGATTTGTTACTGAAACTTCAGTTGGAACTATCCTTTTTTTTAAGGATGGGAAATGGTTTACTCCATATGGAGATTATATATTGCCTGGTATTACTATAAAAATGCTTGGCAATATATGGGCTCAGAAAGGAATAATTATAAAACATAAAAAAACCACTCTAACTGAACTCATTGACTCTGATCAAATTTGGATTCTTAATTCATTAATTGGCATTATGCCAGTAAGCAGACTAAATGACCATATTTTTATACCTATAGACAATTGGCAATATGCAGATATGTGCAGAGAAGAACTTTGGAATTATGCTATAAATTATGTATAAATATAAATGGTTTTAGATTGACTGGATTGAATATTTAACATAAAAGGTTCTATATTTAACGGAGGAATTAAAAATATGAATTACAAAACAATAATTTTTGAGGAGAAAGAAAATATAGGAATTATAAAATTTAATAGGCCGAGACAACTTAATGCTATTAATGATGAGGTTATGAAGGAGCTAAATGAGATATTGGATGACATAGGTAAGAAGGATAATATAAAAGTTTTAATTCTTACAGGTGAAGGAAGGGCCTTTATTGCAGGAGCAGATATAGCTTTTTTGACAAATTTATCTCCTCTTGAAGCAAGAAGTTTTGTAAGGGCTGGCCAGGAACTTTTTTTTAAAATAGAAAATCTGCCTATCCCGGTAATTGCATGTGTTAATGGTTTTGCTCTTGGTGGAGGAATGGAAATAGCTATGGCATGTGATTTTATATACTCATCTGATAAAGCTAAATTTGGTCAGCCAGAAGTAAATCTTGGCATAATGCCAGGTTTTGGAGGAACTCAGAGACTTTCTCGTTTGGTAGGTAAGGCAATTGCAAAAGAACTTTGTATGACTGGAAGGATCATTAATGCCAAAGAGGCAGAGGAATTGGGTATTGTTAATAAGGTGTTTCCTCATGATAAATTGTGGGAAGAAACAATAAATATAGCTAAGGTAATATCCCAAAAAGGTATGGTATCACTGAGAGCGATTAAAAGGTCTATAGATAGAGGTTTTGATTTGGATATTAGATCTGGATGTTATATGGAGGCAGATAATTTTGCTCTTTGTTTTGCAAGTTCTGATGCAAAAGAGGGATTAAATGCATTTTTGGAAAAAAGGACTCCTAAATTTACAGGTAAGTTGATATAATAAAATAAAAATGGGGATGTAGCTCAGTTGGGAGAGCGGCACGTTCGCAACGTGCAGGTCGGGGGTTCGAATCCCCTCATCTCCATAAGTTGGCATATAAAATGAATAGTTCTATAGAAATTAAAAGAAAAACAAAAGAAACAGATATATATCTTAGATTAAATTTAAATGGAAAAGGAATGTCTTCAATAGATACAGGTATTCCCTTTATGGATCATATGTTATCTCTTATGACATTACATGGCTTTTTAAACATGGAATTAGAAGCGAAAGGGGATATAGAGGTGGATTATCATCATACAGTTGAGGATATTGGGATATGTATAGGAGCAGGAATAAAAAAGGCTTTAGGAAATAGGGTAGGTATAAAAAGATATGGTGAAGCGACAATACCAATGGATGAAGCATTAGTAAGAGTAGTCATAGATATATCTGGGCGTCCATTTTTATCTTATAATGTAAAATTAGAAAATACTTTTACTGGTAGTTTTGATATCCAATTAATAAAGGAATTTTTTTATGCTCTTGCCATTAACGCGAGTATTACATTGCATATAGACCTTTTATCAGGCAAAGAACCACATCATGTGGCAGAGGCTATTTTTAAGGCATTTGCAAAGGCATTGGATAGGGCTAAAGAGAGAGAAGTTAGGCTATCTAATCAGGTACTTTCTACAAAAGGTACATTATAATGAAAAGATCCTATTATGTAATCTTACTGATATTAAACTTTTGCGTGTTTTCGTGTATTTTTCAAAAACATAAAGTTTCTTGGAATAAAAGATCTATTCCTTGTTTTAAAAAGATAGTGATAATTGGTTTTAGGCCAGTTTCTCCTATATTTACAGGCAGTTCTTATGTCAGATGTCCTATTTCGGGAGATACATTTAGGGGATCAATGGTACCTGAAGAGGTTACGGAATATATGACTTCTCTTTTAATAAAAAAGCTGGCAGCAAAAAATACTTTTACCATAATATCTTATGATCAAGTAAAAAAAGAATTTTTAGACTTAAAAGACAGCATTGACAATGCTCAAGGGAAACTTCTTGTAGAATATCTGAATCAGATTGGAAAGGCATTTAAAGCAGATGCTGTTATATTGGGGCATATATTTAGATGGGAACAACGAATTGGTACTGATTTTGCCTCGAGTAGACCCGCGTCTGTGGCTTTTGATCTTCATATTGTTGATACCGCACATGGACAAGTTGTTTGGGAAGCTGAATTTGATAAAACTCAGAGATCTTTGAGTGAAAATCTTCTGGACATAAAGACCTTTATTAAAGGAAAAGGAAAGTGGATGACAGCAGAACAATTGGCAGATATGGGACTATCAAATATGATTAAAAATATTATTAAGAGTCAAAAGAGTTGTAGTAAATGATTATTATACCTGCTGTAGATATAAAAGATGGTAAATGTGTTAGATTAAAACAGGGAATAATATCCGAGAAAACTATTTTTTCTGATAAGCCTGAATTTATGGCTAAAAGGTGGTATGATTTAGGAGCAGAGCGTTTGCATATAGTGGACTTAGATGGTGCTTTTACTGGTAAGCCAAAAAATATAAAGGTGATAGAAAAAATAATAAAATGTGTGCCTATACCTGTAGAAATAGGAGGGGGGATAAGAGATATAAAGACTATAAAGATGTATATTGATATAGGAGCAAGTTATGTAATACTTGGTACTATTGCTATATTGAACCCAGATCTATTGATAGAAGCATGTGAGAGGTTTCCTGATAAGATAATACTTGGCATAGATGCAAAAAATGGTCAAGTTTTAGTTGAAGGTTGGACAAAAGAATCTGATTTAACACCTTTAAGTATTGCCAAAAGATTTGAAAGACATGTGATATCAATAATATATACAGATATTAAAAGAGATGGAATGAAAACAGGTCCTAATATAAAGGCGACAAAAGAGCTTGCAATGGCTGTAAGTTTGCCTATCATTGCCTCTGGTGGCGTAGGCACCATAGAAGATGTAAAAAAGATTATGGGTCTCTATAAGTATGGAGTCTCTGGGTTAATAATTGGTAGAGCATTATATGATGGAGATATAGATCTTAAAGAGGCAATAGAAATATCAAGAAAATGGGAGGATTGAATGTATACGGCGAGTGATCTTAGAAAAGGTTTAAAAATAGTTATAGATAATGAGCCTTATATAATTATTGATTTCCAATTTTCTAAACCGGGTAAAGGACAAGCTCTATATCGCTGCAAACTGAGGAATATGATTACTGGTGTTATTGTAGATAAGACATATAGATCTATAGATACGTTTCAGCCAGCAGATCTGGAAGAAAGAAAAATGCAATTTCTTTACAAGCAAGATGATCAATATTGTTTTATGGATATGGAGACATATGAGCAAGTTTTTCTTAACGAAGACCAAGTAGGAGATGCCAAAAATTTTCTAACAGATAATTTAGAAGTAGAGGTTTTGTTTTTTGAAGGAAAGCCGATAGGCATAAATCTTCCAAATTTTGTGGATTTAAAAGTGATAAAAAGTGATCCTTGGGTAAAAGGTGATTCTGTTTCCAGTAATACAAAACCTGTTACATTAGAAACCGGATATATAATTCGTGTTCCGACTTTTATTGAGGAGGGAGAAAAAATAAGAGTAGATACCAGAACTGGAGAATATGTCACCAGGATTAAGGAATAGGAATGTTATAAAAAAGAAAAAAGATGTTCTTGTATTAAGAGCAAAAATTTTAGATTTAATCAGGTTATTCTTTAAAGAAAGGGAATTTATAGAGGTAGAAACGCCTTTTATTTTGCCTTATATTATTCCAGAGGCTTATATAGATCCTATAAAGACAGAAGTTGGTTATCTTCATACTTCTCCAGAGCTTTGCATGAAAATGCTTTTAGGCTTGGGCTGTAACAATATTTTTCAAATATGTAAATGTTTTCGAAAAGGTGAAAGATCTAAAATACATCTTCCTGAATTTACTATGCTTGAGTGGTATCATGTTGGAATAGATTATAATAAACTTATGGAGGAATGTGAGTTACTCATACGTAATATTTGCTATAAACTTTTCAATAAAGAAAAAATAAATTATCAAGGAAATGAGGTAGATCTTGCTACACCATGGAATAGAATCAGCCTGACAAATGCATTTGAAAAATATGCAAATATATCCCTTTATGAAGCGGTAGATAAGGGTATATTTGAAGAAATTTTGGTTTATAAGGTGGAACCAAAACTTGGATTTAAACAGCCTGTATTTGTAAAGGATTATCCAGCTTCTATGGCAGCACTTGCAAAACTACAAGATCATAACCCTAATATTGCAGAAAGGTTTGAATTATATATATGTGGCTTGGAGATTGCAAATGGTTATACAGAACTTACAGATATGGCAGAAATGAAAAAAAGATGGGAAACAGAAAATCAAAAAAGGACACAAATGGGGAAATGTGTTTATCCTTTTCCTAACGGATATAAAATCAATATTCCTGATTGTTCAGGAGTAGCTTTAGGTATAGATCGGTTAATAATGCTATTTTCTGATAAAGATAGAATAGATTCTGTTGTGTCGATGTTATCAGAAGATATTTGAAAAATTGTTATTCTTGAGCTTCCTCTAATATCCTAAGCACTTCTTCTTCTGTGCGGGCTTCCATAAGCGCGGAGGATATAAAAGGCTTACTAAAAATTCTGGATACTTGTATAAGATATTTCAAATGAGCATCTATTTTATTCCTTGGTATAAGACTTAATATTATAAAATTTACAGGTTTTCCATCCATTGAGCCAAAATCTATTCCTTTATGACATATGGCAAATACCCCTATAATTTTATTTTCACCATTATATAATGGCCCATGAGGAATTGCTAAGGATCTACCTATGCCTGTAGTCATAGATAGCTCCCTTTCTATTATTCCCTCTAAAAACTTACCCTCAAGTGAAAGATCTATGCATTTTTTAATGCATAAATAATGAACAAGTTTTGCTATTGCTTCCCATTTATCCTCTGCCTCAAGTTCCAAAAAAATGCTGTTATTATCTATAAATCCGAATACAGGAGGATAGGCTTTTCCTTCCTCTTTTGAGAGTTTTAAAATTAATTTTGTAGCAATACCACCTACAAATTCGTTTAGTACAACAGCCGAAAGCACAACAGTAGAATATATTTCTATTATTTGATCAAGATATGGCTTCTCTTGAACTAATACTAAAAAGGCAAGAGCAAGACCTGCTTGTGAAATAAGGCCAATACCAAAAAGTCCTTTATGGTTTAATTTAACTATGGATGCTCCGATTGAGCCGCCAATAACTTTGCCAGCAAACCTGCTCATTACAAATATAAGTATAAGCTTCCACTCTTTCATTATAAAAGTCGGATTTAAATGTGCACCTGCCATTGTGAAAAACAAAAGATATATGAAAGATTCAAACTTATTAAATGCATTGAATACTTCATCTGCTACACTTTTTTTGTTGATTATAACAAGTCCCATGCATATAGAAGATAGCAAAGAAGACAATTTGAATTCTTCACAAATACCTATTAATGTTATTAGTGTAAAAAAAGTTGCCCATAATATTTTTATTCTCAGCTTACTTAGAATATGCATGGAAGAACAAAACATTAAACCTATTACAATACCCAAAAATGATGACATAACTAAATGTTTAATCAATATAAAAAAGGAAGATCCATGTATTGTTTCAAGTAGGCCTATTATAATTGTAAAAAATACTATGCATAACAAATTATTAAGAGCAATTGTAGGAAGTAATGCTGAGACAAGAGGACCTTTTGCTCTGGTTTCTTTAACTATTGCAAGGCTTGCAGCCGGGGCAGTTGTAGCACCTGTAATTCCTAATAATATAGAGAGAGATATAGATTTTGTGATTAAAAAAATTATTGTGCATATCATGAGGAAATTCATACATATATCTGAGAAAGAAAGGATAATTGTTTCTTTTAACTCATTAAGTTTGATATGTAGAGCTATAGAAATAGCAATAAATCCAAAGGCAATAGAATTTATAGGTGAAAGTTCATAAGATATAAGTTGATGAGAAAAAATGTTTAGACAGAAAGGGCCTAAAATAAGACCTACAATTAAATTCCCTAATATTTTAGGCAAATGCACCCTTTTTGCTATACTACCACCTATATATCCTGATAGGATGATTACAGAAAACCCAAGAAGAGGATTTGATATAGGAATCATAATATGTATATTCCAAATAAGCCAATATCATATTGTATATAAACTATCAATAATACAGTGTGTTTTCTCTATTATATTTTTTATTGTGAACGATTTTAGCTTTTGAAATAATAAAAAAATAATATAAAAAACAAGAGAGGTTATAAAATGGAATTCCAGCAATTAAAGGATATTTTTAATGAAAAAGGTATAGGCATTATAGGAACTTCTGATAAACATGGATGGGTAAATATGGCTATTTATAGTCCACCTATTATTACCCCTGATAATATACTGGTATTTGCAGCTACTCAACGCCTTACATATAAAAATTTGACAGAAAATCCCAAAGCTATGTTTATGTATATTTGTTCAGAAAGACCTTGGAAAGGTGTAAGAATCAGTCTTTCTTTAGTGAAAGATGAGACATCAGGTTATATGCTCAAACTTCTTAAAAAACGCTTTGAAAGTATGGGATATTTGGAATTAGCATCTGAAATTTGCCATGCCCTTTATTTTAAGATAGAAGAAATACGGGCTCTAAAAGGTTAATTAAGTTGATTTAGTAATAAAAAGTTGCTAATTCTAAAAGACTATAAAAAAGGAGACAAAAATTGAAAATAGAAAGACACTCTTTTGGATCTCTTACTATAGACGGTAGAACTTATCATTCAGATTTGATTATATATCCGAATGGTAAAATACAAGATACATGGTGGAGAAAAAGAAGCCATATTCTTTCAAAAGATGATATTGAGTTACTAATAGACAAAGATCCAGAGGTTATAGTAGTAGGTGCTGGAACAAATGGATTAATGAAGCCTGAAAAAGGCCTTGCAGACTATCTTATTAGTAAAGGAATAGAATTTATATGTGCCCCTAATGAAGAAGCAATAAAGATATTTAATAGAATGTATAAGTTTAAGAAAAAGGTAGGGGCATGTTTTCATCTGACTTGCTAATTATGGAAGAATATAAAAAGCAGTTTGCGAAACTATTAGCTGAAACAGGGGCTTTATTTTTTAAAAAGGGGTTGAGATTAAAAGATGGAAGGCCAACCCCTTATTTTATAAATATGGGAAAGTTTAATTCTGGCAGGCTAAGTTATATGCTTGGTTTATTTTTTGCTGATATGATTTTTAATTCTGGTATTGCAAAGGATATAGATATTATATTTGGTCCTTCATATAAAGGAAGTGCTATTGCCCTTTCTACTGTAATATCTTTGTGGCATAAATACGGTTTGGATATTTTATTTGATTATGACAGAAAAGAATATAAAACTTATGGTGAGATGTCAGGAAGTAAAGGAATAACAGTTAACAATACACTTTTTGATAATTGTAGAATTTTTATTGTAGATGATGTGGTTAGCTCTATGCATACAAAGTATGAGCTTATAGATAAGATTAAAAAAGAAGCAGTATTAAAAGGTATAACATGCAATATATTGGGAATAGGGATTGCTGTGGATAGAGAACAGAGTAGCCCTGTTTATGATAATAATGGCAATCTCTTAATAAGCGAGAAAGGGGAAGATGCTATTAAAGAATTTATGACAAGGACAGGTATACCAGTTTACAAACTGATAGGTATAAAAGAGTTGATAACATATCTTTATCAAGCAAATATTCCTGTTTTAATAAATGATAAATGGGGTTTTATAGGAAAAGATATAAAGGAGAATTTAGATGAATATCTCAGATTATATGGAGTTTCTTAAAAATAGATTGATATTAGTAAAGCCCCATATTATAAAGAGTGGCTTATATAAAGAGGCATCCGTCTTAATACCTATATTTGAAAAAGAAGAAGATATATATCTTTTATTTACAAAAAGAAGTAACAATGTCGAACACCACAGAGGACAGATATCCTTCCCTGGTGGCAGAGTAGATGATACTGATGTGTCGGTAGAATATACTGCATTAAGAGAAGCAAATGAGGAAATAGGTCTAAAGAGAGAAGATGTTTATATCTTAGGTCGTCTTAATGACACTATTACATATGCGTCTGGATATATAGTTCATCCTTTTGTAGGTGTGATTCCTTATCCATATAACTTTAAAATTAATAAAGATGAGGTAGAAAGAATATTATTTGTGCCATTAAAATTTTTTTTAAAAGATAATTCATTAAAAATGAGAAGTATATATCATGATAGTAAAATTTATAATAGTTTGTCTTATGAATATAATGGAGAATTAATTTGGGGGGCAACTGCAAGAATTATCCAAAACTTTATTAACATAATATCGGGGTGTAGCTCAGTAGGGTAGAGCACCGCCTTCGGGAGGCGGGGGCCGCAGGTTCAAATCCTGTCACCCCGATTTTGAAAAAAGGAGCTTTTATGAATTTTCAAGAGCTTATAATGTCATTAGAAAAGTTTTGGGCATCTAAAGGCTGTGTTATTCAACAGCCTTATGATATTGAAGTAGGGGCCGGAACATTTCACCCTGCTACTCTCTTAAGAGTACTTGGTCCTGAACCATGGGCTGTGGCATATGTTCAACCTTCACGAAGACCTACTGATGGAAGATATGGAGAAAATCCTAATAGATTAGGACATTACTATCAATATCAAGTAATCATCAAGCCATCTCCTATAGAAATTCAAGATGTATATTTAGATAGCCTCAAAAATATAGGTATAGATCCATTGGAACATGATATAAGATTTGTAGAGGACGATTGGGAATCTCCTACCTTAGGTGCTTCTGGTTTAGGTTGGGAAGTTTGGCTTGATGGTATGGAAATAACTCAGTTTACATATTTTCAACAGGCAGGCAGTATTAAGCTTGATCCTATTTCAGTAGAAATAACTTATGGTTTGGAAAGGATAGCTATGTATCTTCAAGAAAAGGAAGATGTTTTTGATATCATGTGGAATGATAAAATCACTTATGGAGATATACATAAAAAACAAGAATGGGAACTTTCTGTATATAACTTTGAAATGGCTGATATAAATATGCTTCTTAATCTATTTGATATGTATGAAAAAGAATCTATAAACTTATCAAAAAATGGATTGGTTCTACCTGCCTATGAATACTGTTTAAAATGTTCCCATGTTTTCAATATATTAGATGCACGAGGTGCTATAAGTGTAAATGAAAGAACCCATTATATAGAAAGGATAAGAAACTTAGCAAGATTTGCTTCTAAAAATTTCTTAAAACAAAGAGAAGAAATGGGTTTTCCTCTTTTAAAGACCTGCCTTGATTTTGAAAAATAATATATAATTGCATATTGCAATTATATATTATTGCAAAATTGCAATAAAAAATATTTTGGATTTATTTTTGCTGATAAAATTGAATGGCATAATATTTGCTTTATATTAATAAAGGAGGTGATAAAATGCCCATATATGAATACCGTTGTAATAATTGTGGAAGAATCCAAGAATTTATGGTTATAAGGGGTTCCAATGTAGATATTGTGTGTCCTAACTGTGGTAGTAGAAATATGGAAAGGGTTCTGTCTGCTTCATCTTTTGTAAATAGCGACTCTTATCGTTTGCCGGGTAAAACATGTTGTGGAAGAGATGAGAGATGTGATGCGCCTCCCTGTGTTACAGGAGGAAGATGTAGAAGGAATAGAATATAAAAGGAGGTTTAGGATATGAAAATAGCAATAAGTTCTACAGGTAGAGATTTAAATTCTAACATAGATCCTCGTTTTGGAAGATGTGCTTATTTTATAATAATAGATCCAGACACTCAGGAATATGAAGTCTTTGAAAATGAAAGTGTTTCTCTTGGTGGAGGAGCAGGAATTCAGTCAGCACAATTTGTCGCATCTAAGGGTGTTCAAGTAGTAATTACTGGTAATTGTGGTCCAAATGCTATGAGGACTCTTGAGGCAGCTGGTATAAAGGTAATTACGGGATGTAATGGAACAGTGAGGCAGGCCATAGAAGATTATAAAAATGGCAAATTACAACCAAGTTCTCGGCCTACAGTTGAGGAGCATTTTGGAATGAGAAGAATAGGGAGCATGGGCAGGGGTGCAGGTAAGTTAATGGCATCAGGTAATGAGTTGTTTGAGCTTAAAGAGCAGGCCGCTTTATTAAAAAAAGAACTTGAAAGAATAGAGACAAGAATAAATCAGTTGGAAAAGGGGATGATTTCTAATGGTAGACAGACAAAAGGGGGGTTACGTATAGCTGTACCTATAGATAGAAATATGGTTTCTCAACATTTTGGCCATGCAGAAGCTTTTTTAATAGCTGAAGTGGAAGATGGTGAGATAAAAAAGACTGAAACAAGAATTCCACCACCTCATGAACCTGGTGTTCTACCTCGATGGATGAGTGAATTGGGGATAGACGTAGTGATAACAGGAGGTATGGGACAAAGGGCGTTAAGTCTCTTTGATGAAAAAGGAATAAAAGTAATTGTAGGTGCTCCCCAGATGGATCCTGTAGAGATAATAAAAGAATATATAAAGGGTACACTAAAGACAGGTGGAAATGTATGTGATCATTAAAAAAGGAGGATATTATAATGTTACTTCAAGGGCAAGGTAGAGGCATGAATAAAGGGCAAGGAGGTCAAGGTTGGAAAGGTGGTGGTAGAGGCGGTAGAGGAATGGGAGGAGGTCGAGGGCCAGGCGGAAGTTGTATTTGTCCTAACTGTGGAGAAAAAGTTTCTCATGAAAGAGGGATTCCTTGTTCTCAAATGAGTTGTCCTAAATGTGGAACTCCTATGATAAGGGAATAGGAGGTGTTTTAGTTATATGGATGACTTTGATGCCTTTGCAAAAAAGTTGCAAGAACAGATTTTTGAAGAAGCAAAAAGATTATATGGAGAGAGGGGTTTTAATCGCTGGTTAAATATAAAATATATGGGAGTTATTGAAAATCCTGATGGACACGCGCGTATTAAAGGAAAATGTGGTGATTCTATAGAAATATTCCTGAAATTTGAAAAGGAAAAAGTAAAAGATGCAAAATTTATAACAGATGGATGTGCTTCAAGTACTATATGTGGGTCTTTTGCAGTAGAGCTTGCTATAGGTAAGACTCCTGATGAGATAGTTCAAATTACAGCTGAACAGATTATTAAAGAAATAGGGGGACTTCCTGAAGAAGAAAGACATTGTGCTTTTCTTGCTGCTGAAACTCTACAAGAGGCATTAAATAATTATATGATAAAAACAATTAAGGAAAAAAATAAGTAAGGATATAGATAATGGTAATAAGTATTGCAAGTGGAAAAGGTGGAACCGGTAAAACCACGGTTGCTACAAATTTGGCTTTAGCGATAGAGGAAGATGTGGTTTTTTTAGATTGTGATGTGGAAGAGCCAAATGCGGCTTTATTCTTAAAACCTTTTATAAAAGATACAGAATCTGTAAAAATACCTGTTCCAGAAATAGACAAATCAAAATGTAATCTTTGTGGAAAATGTGCGGATATTTGTCAATTTAAATCTATTGTGGTTATAGGGGATACTTTACTTACTTTTCATGAATTATGTCATGGTTGTGGGGGATGTGTTAGAATATGTCCTAAAGGTGCAATTACAGAAGGAGAGAAGGAGATAGGATTTGTAGAAAAAGGATATAGGGATAATATCAAATTTATTCAAGGGAAACTAAAAATAGGGGAGCCAATGAGTCCTCCTATAATTAAAAAGGTAAGAGAATATGAAGATAAAAAAAGAATTACGATAATAGATTCTCCACCAGGTACATCTTGTCCTGTAATAGCATCTATTAAAGGAACTGATTTTGTTCTTCTAGTTACAGAGCCAACCCCTTTTGGTTTGCATGATTTAAAACTTGCTGTTGGGGCTGTAAAGATGCTTAATATTCCTTGTGGATTAGTAATAAATAGATCAGATATAGGTGATGATAAATTAAGGATATATGCAAAAGAAGAAGATGTGCCTATTCTTATGGAAATCCCTTTTGATAAAAAAATTGCGGAATTATATTCTAAAGGCTTACCTTTGGTTGAAGCAGTACCTATTTGGAAAGATAAGTTTATAGATCTATATGAAAAAATAAAAGATAAGGTGAATTCGTAATATGAGATTTTTTAAGTTAATTTTATTTTATTATTTTTTAACAATTTTAGCTAATTTTTATCACGTATGTCCAGTGATAGCTCAAGATAATAGCCCACCTTTATTATATAATACAAATATCTTTTGGAGAGATGAAGCTGATGTATTAAAAAAGATTAATATATCTATTTTATCTGCTGAAAACGCAAAAGAATATTTTATGCCTGGTAAGTTATGGACTGTAGTTGCTCGTCGAGGCGAAATAGAGATTAAAGCAGCAGTGCTTTATAAGGGAATAGCTGTTTTTGCTATCCATTTTGATCCTATTAATGGATCTTTATTGCCATGCGGTGTCCATCCTCCTGTATATCATAAAATTTCGTCTTTAATAATTAATAAGATAAAAGAAAATTTATCTTGTATTGTTAAAGAATTAAAAATCCTAAAAGGAGCTGAGTTTAGAGAACGAGAAAATTGTTGGGTTATTCCTATAGTATATCACGAAATAATTGTTGCTCATTTAAAAGTATACAGAGATGGAATACATATTATTCCTGATTATAAAGCAGAGCAGGAGATGAAAACATTTACTAATTAAACATAATTTTTATTTTGGGAGATATAAATGAAGGAGATAGTAATAATTAGTGGAAAGGGTGGTACCGGAAAAACCAGTCTTGTTGCTGCTTTTGCGGCTATTTCTAAAGATAAGGTTCTTTGTGATGCTGATGTAGATGCCGCTGATCTTCATCTTATTTTATCTCCTGAAATAGAGAAGAGAGAAGAATTTAGAGCTGGTAATGAAGCTATAATTAATAAAGAAAAATGTACTCAATGTGGTTTGTGTATAGAGCTTTGCAGATGGAATGCTATAAAAGAAAACTTCGTTATCGATCCAATAGATTGTGAAGGATGCGGTGTTTGTTATTATTTCTGTCCAGAAGGTGCTATAGATTTTCCAGAAAAAGTGTGTGGAGAGTGGTTTATTTCAGAAACAAGATTTGGTCCTATGGTTCATGCAAGACTCGGGATAGCTGAAGAAAATTCAGGTAAATTAGTTTCCTTAGTTAGACAAGAAGCAAAAAAAATAGCTGAACAAAAAAATTTTGATTTTATAATTACTGATGGTCCTCCTGGTATTGGATGTCCTGTTATTTCTTCTATTGGGGGAGCAAGTGGTATTCTTATTGTTTCAGAGCCAACAATTTCTGGTATTCACGATATGAATAGAGTAGCTGACTTAGCATTTCATTTTAATATTCCTGCTCTTTTATGTATTAATAAATTTGATTTAAACATAGAACAAACAAAAGAATTGGAATCCTTAGCACAGTCTAAAAATATACCTGTTATAGGACATATACCATTTGATCCTTCATTTACAAAGGCGATGGTTTTAGGTAAAACTGTTGTAGAGTTTATACCTGATAGTAAGTTAGTTGCTATTATAAAAGATATATGGAAAAAACTCCGGACCTTCCTTTCCATCTGAAGGTCCGGAGTTTTTTATTATTTATTAGATTGAGCTTCCAGTTCTGCAATTCTTTTTTCTATTGCATTTAATTCTTCTTTAAGCATTTCTGCCTCATTACGTAACATGTCAACTTCTTCTTTGGGATTCATTTCATAATATGGCTCATAACCATGATAAGGATCATATTGTGGGGGAGCACTCCATCTCCATCTCGGATCTATACCCCAAAATCTTCTTCCAAAAGCTCTACCTCTGCCCCAACCAAATCCACGGCCAAAACCAAAGCCTCTTCCCCTCCATCCTCTACGGAGAGGGCCATAAGGATTACACCATCCTAAACCTCTGCCTGTCATCGGTCCCATTCCCCAAGGACCAGTTCCATCTAATCCTGGCATAATAACACCTCCTTTCTCAATTTTTTATAACCACCACCATGGTGGAATTCCCCATATTGTCCAACAAAATCTTCTTCCAAAAGCTCTACCTCTGCCCCAACCAAATCCACGGCCAAAACCAAAGCCTCTTCCCCTCCATCCTCTACGGAGAGGGCCATAAAGTCCTATCTTATAGGAATAAGAATTATACCAAGGCGTTAAACTCCACATAAGAGATACCTCCTGGTTAAAATCGTCCCCCTCTCCATCTATGGCGGTGTCTATAACCACCAGTAGGTGGGAGGACAAAATCTCCTCCTTCTATTTTAAGAATCTTCCCCATTACTAATGCATCTGCTACAATAGCTCTTGCTTCTGATAATATTCTCCCAAATGTTTGCCTTGATACATTCATCATCTTTGCTGCGGTCTCATGATCTAAGCCCTGAAAATCTACAAGTCTTATGGCTTCAAACCCTTCAAGTGTCAGTATAACCTCTCTTTTTCCCCAAGGAGACACTACGTTGGGTACAAACATATTTGCTACCGGTAATCCTTGTATAAATCTTGGTTTTTTTGGTCTTGTCATAACTATTATGGTCTTACGCTCATAATATAGACATTAATATAAATGGTGTCAAGATTTTTTTTGAGCATTTGCTCTTTATTAATCTCTTTGTTTCTTTGATCTTATCCTGACAAGAAGATCGCCTGTTTTTACTTGTTGGCCCTCTTTAACTATCACTTCTTTAACTATTCCAGATACAGGGGTTACTACATTATTTAGCATTTTCATAGCTTCTAATACTATTATTACATCTCCTTCTTCTACTGTATCCTCTGGCTTGATTTTTATCTCTACTATAGTGCCATCTGTTGTTGCACATATTTCACCCATTTCAGCAAGTAACATAAGATCTTCTAAACTTTTTTTCTTCTCTCCGTTTTCTGAACCTTTTTCTTCTGGTTTATAGACAAATGGTTCAGGATGATGATCTACCATTAGATATGTTATTATTCCCCCGCCTTCCATAGGTGAACTTGGGCCTATTGTGATTTGATGATATTTGCCCGTATAATCTCTAAATCGTATAGTTTCGCCTATATCAAATCCTCCTTTGCGAAACCATATTTCAGGAGGAAGCACATATGTCTTACCATACTCATCTTCGAATTTAAAAAAGTCAACAGCATCCTTAGGGTGTTGCAAATAAAGAATTACATCTTCAATATCTGCTTTTTTTCCTATGCTTTCTTCAAGTTTTTTCTTTTCTTCCTCTATGTCTATAGGGGTAATTTGTTCACTACCAGATTCAGTAGCTACTATCTTTTTCCAATCTTTTCCAAAAACTGCTTCGTATATTTCATTTGAGGGTTTATAAAAAGGAAAAGGCCCATATCTTTCTAGAAGTAATCTTTTTAAGTCTTCAGATGCATTTTTATATCTAATTCCTGTTAAAGTATGAGTTACAGCTGTGGTCCATAATATTTGTGAACCAGGGGTTACACTCCAGAAGTTTCCCAGTTCTTTATGAACTCTTGGCAATTCTTTTATTAAGATTTCTGGCATCCTATCTAAGAATCCGCCTTTTACTGCCTGTTCAAAGCTGGATCCCATTGCACCGCCAGGAAGTTTATGTATGTGAACAGTAGGATCAAAGCCTTTGAATTGGCTTTCAAGGGCTTCATATGCTGGTCTTACTCTTTTTAATTTGTTACTTGTAGCTATTAAGGCATCTATATTTATGCTTTCTGCCTGATATCCTTCTTCTGCTAAGGTTTGAACTACAGTGAGTATTGGTGGTGGGCCAAAAAAGCCTGTCATTGCGTGATCACCTGCATCTACTATTTTTGCTCCAGCTTTAACAGCCGCTACTATTCTTCCTATATCATTTCCATCAGTATTATGACCATGATAGTGGATAATAAGATCCGGAAATTTATCTAATATTGATGATATTAATTGTCCTATACGAGTAGGGGTTCCAAGACCAGAATGGTTTTTTATAGCTAATATGATATCGTGTCCTGTAACATCTAATATTTCCTTTACTTTATTTACATAGAATTCATCAGTATGTTCAGCTCCTGTAGAGAAACATATGGATGGTTCAAGATATTTTCCTGCTTTTTTAACCTCTTCAAATACAGGGATCATATTAGGAATATGATTCAGAAAATCAAAAACTCTCCATACTTCAATATATTTTGCAAATGTTTGCACAGTGAGTCTAATAACATTTTCTGGATAAGGTCTATATCCAAACAGATTTATACCTCTACATAGCGTTTGGAACATAGTCCTGGGCATATGTTTTCTCAATAATCTGAGTTTCTCAAAAGGATTTATTTGTTTTCTAAGCATATCTACATGAACACTAGCTCCACCAGATATTTCTAAAGAAAAAAATCCTGCTTCATCTCTTTCTTCTGCAACTAATAGATCTGTATGGAGAAGTATCCTGTTTTTAAAATCAGACTGAGATAGATCCCTCGCAGTATTTGTAATAAAATATCCTTTTGCCTCTCTTAAAAGCTTTAATCCTTGTTCCGGCGATATATCTGGTGTTATCCTCATATCTCCTCCTTACATTGCAAATGGATTATATTTCTTATGATGAATCTCGGCAATAAGTTTGGCAATCTTTGCCTCTTCGCGTTCCAGAGGCTTATAATCAAATAACTCCGGATGTCTATCTATATAGTTAGTATCAAATTTACCCTCTAAAAATTCTCTATCCTCCATAAGTCTTAAATAGAATGGAATAGTAGTTTTTGGACCAACAATAACAAAGGTTTTCAATGCTCTTGCAGCTCGACTTGTTACTTCTTGCCAATCAAATCCATATACACTTAGTTTTACAAGTAAGGAATCATATTCTTTAGGTATCTTATATCCCTGATATACAGTTCCATCTAATCTTATACCTGGTCCACCAGGAGATTGATAAACAGATATAAACTTTCCACTTTCAGGTGCAAAATCCCTTTTAGGATCTTCCGCATTAATTCGCATTTCTATCGCAAATCCTTTACATATTATATCATCTTGTTTTATATCTAATTTCATATCTTCAGCTATTCTTATTTGTCTTCTAACAATATCTATTCCAGTTACAAGTTCTGTAACAGTATGTTCCACTTGTAATCTTGTGTTTATTTCTAAGAAATAAAAATTATTTTCTTGATCTACTAAAAATTCTACAGTGCCTGCATTTTTGTAACCTGAAACAGTAGCAAATCTTACAGCTGATTCGCATATATTTTTTTCAAGTTCTGGATTTAACATTGCAGGTGCAATTTCTACAAGCTTTTGGTGTCTTCTTTGAATAGAACAGTCTCTTGTTCCCAGATGGACTATATTTCCATAATGATCAGCAAGAATTTGTACTTCAATATGCCTAGGTTTTGTTATTTCTTTTTCAATATATAATCTACCATCACCAAAGGCAGAAAGAGCCTCTTTTTCTGCCATTGGAAGCTGTTGGATTAACTCTTGTTCACTATTAATTTTTCTTATCCCTCTTCCTCCACCTCCTGCAACAGCCTTGAGCATAACTGGAAAGCCATGTTTTTTAACATATTGCAAAGCTTTTTCCATCGTATTTTCTACAGGTAGAATACCACTTCCAGGAATTACTGGAATACTTGCTTTTTCAGCAATAGCCCTTGAAATAGTTTTATCTCCTAAATCTTTTACAGCTTTATATTCAGGACCTATAAATATAATACTTTCTTCTTCACATGCTTTTGCAAGATTTGGATTTTCAGCAAGAAAGCCATACCCAGGATGTATTGCTTGGCATTCTGTTTTTTTTGCTGCCCATATCACTTTATCTATATTTAGATAATCTTTACGAGGGCCATCTCCGATCCATATAGATTCATCTGCTTCTCTTATATGTCTTGATTCTTGGTCAGGGGTTTCGTATATTGCTACCGCCTTTAAACCCTCTTCGTGTATTGCTCTACAAATACGTATTGCTATTTCACCCCTATTTGCTACTAAAACCTTTTTTATTTTTCTATCCTTCACCTTTTTACTCCTTTTTAGCATTCTTAAAATTGACACTAATATAATTATAGTCTATGTTTATAGGCTATGTATTTGAGTTAAAAGTTGATTAGTTTCTACTTAATAGCACATAGAAAGGTAAAAAGTAAAGAAAGATGAAAAACCATTATTACATAAAGGAAATTTTGATATAGATGAGACTATTTATATCTATAGTGTTTTCATAAAATATTTTGTAAACGATATATTTAATATTTTAGGGATAAAAAATGTTTACAGGAATAGTTGAAGGGATAGGTATAGTGAAAACTATAAACAAAGGAAGATCTGGATATTTTACTTTGATTGTAGAACCTCCATTTGATCCAATGGAGTGTAATATAGGAGATAGTGTTTCTATTGATGGAGTTTGTCTTACAATAACTAAAATGAACTCTACTACTATATGTATGGATATATCAACAGAGACTTTATCAAGAAGCACATTGGGGTTGCTAAAAATTGGCGATATAGTTAACATAGAAAGAGCACTTAGATTGTCTTCTAGAATTGGGGGGCATATTGTTTTAGGCCATGTTGATGGGAAAGGTAAAATAGTTTCAACAAGGCAAATAGAAGGGGGTTTAGTATTGAAAGTATCTGTGGATAGAGATATTTCAAGATATATAATTGAAAAGGGCTCTATTGCAGTAGACGGCATAAGTCTTACTGTTAATGCATGTGGTGATAATTTTTTTGAGGTTAATATAATTCCTCAAACAGCCCAACAAACTGCGATTTTAAAAAAAAGAATAGACTTAGTGAATATAGAAACAGATATCTTGGGCAAATATGTTGAAAAATTTTTGAATAATATTAAACTGAAATTTTCAGGTGTAACTATAGAGACTTTGAAAAAATACGGATTTATAGGGTAGATGTTATGTCATTAGCTACAATAGAAGAAGCAATAGATGAACTTAAACAGGGAAGGATGATTATACTTGTAGATGATGAGGACAGAGAAAATGAAGGGGACCTTACTATTGCTGCAGAGAAGGTAACCCCTGAAGCCATAAATTTTATGGCTAAATATGGTAGAGGACTTATTTGTTTAGCATTAAGTGCTGAAATTGTGGATAAGCTTAAACTTTCTCTTATGGTTCCTAATAATGAATCTAAATTTGGAACAGCTTTTACAGTATCTATAGAAGCAAGACATGGTGTTACTACTGGTATTTCTGCTGCTGATAGAGCCCATACTATTCTTACTGCTGTAGCAGATGATGCAAAACCAGAAGATCTGGTTAGCCCGGGACATGTATTTCCCTTAAGAGCAAGAGAAGGTGGGGTATTGGTTAGGGCTGGTCAAACAGAAGGGTCTGTGGATCTTGCTAGATTAGCAGGTCTTAAGCCGGCAGCAGTTATATGTGAGATTATGAATGATGATGGTACTATGGCAAGAATGCCGGATCTTGAAAAATTTGCTCAAAAACATGGCTTGAAGATAGTAACCATTGCTGATCTTATTGCATATAGAATGAGGACAGAAAGGTTTGTTCAAAAAGTAGCAGAAACAATTATTCCCACTCCATATGGTGAATTTAAAGCAACGGCATTTGTAAATAAAATAGATGGGAAGGAACATATTGCTTTGACAAAAGGTCAGATAACTCCAGACAAAGCTATATTAGTCAGGATGCATTCGCAATGTCTCACAGGGGATGTTTTTGGCTCGTATAGATGTGATTGTGGGGATCAACTTAAGAAATCTATGGAGATGATCCAAAAGGAAGGGACAGGAGTTTTAGTTTATCTTAGTCAAGAGGGTAGAGGTATAGGTCTTTGTAATAAAATAAAGGCATATGCTTTACAAGATAAAGGATATGATACCGTTGAAGCTAATGAAAAATTGGGATTTCCACCTGATCTTAGAGAATATGGAATAGGAGCTCAAATTCTTGTGGAACTTGGGGTAAGAAAGATGAGAATATTGACAAACAATCCTAAAAAAATAGTAGGGCTTCAAGGATTTGGATTGGAGGTAGTAGAGAGAGTTCCTATTGAAATTCCTCCCAGACCAGAAAATAAACACTATCTCCTTACCAAATGCCAGAAGCTGGGTCATATTATGGATATATTAACACGGGAAATGGAGGCACAAGATGAATAATAGACTTATACAAGGTGATTTAATAGCAAAAGATTTGAAATTAGCTCTTGTGGTGAGCAGATTTAATAATTTTATTACTAATAGATTATTGGAAGGTGCAATAGATGCTATATTAAGACATGGTGGAAAACAGGAAGACATAATTATTGTAAAAGTACCAGGGGCTTTTGAAATGCCAGTAGTGGCAAAAAAGCTTGCTAAAAGTAAGAAGTATGATGCTATTATATGTATAGGTGCGGTAATAAGGGGTGCGACTCCACATTTTGATTATATAGCTTCTGAAGTTGCAAAAGGGCTGGCAAATGTTTCTCTTGAGTCGAATATACCTATCAGCTTCGGTGTTCTTACTACAGACACATTAGAACAAGCAATTGAGAGAGCGGGATCAAAGGCTGGTAATAAGGGATTTGAAGCAGCAGTTTCTGCTATAGAAATGGCGAATCTTTTCAGAGAACTGGATTAACCTACCTTGGCATATTTTATTCCTATCTGTATTGAAAGTATGGGCGATAGAAGAAAGGCTAGAGAACTGGCTATAAAAGTCCTTTTTAGTTTAGACTTTGGAACCTGTGCTCCAGAGGAAGCGTTTGAATTAATATGTAAAAATTTTGATATAAGTAAAAAGATTAGGTCTTTCTCAAAAGAGCTTGTCATGGGTGTATGGGGGCATATAAAAGAGATAGATGATATAATAAGTAAGGCTTCAAAAAATTGGCGTATTGATAGGATGTCAAAGGTTGATAAATCAATAATTAGACTTGCAACTTATGAAATATTATTTAGGGATGATATTCCACCTAAGGTATCTATAAATGAAGCCGTTGAATTAGGTAAAAAATTCGGTAATGAAACTTCATATGGTTTTATAAATGGAATATTGGATAATATTTATAATTCTATGACATATAAAGATAAAGAAGGGGATGAATATGTCAAAGAAATATGATCCAGAGGAGATAGAGATTAAATGGCAATCTATATGGCAAAGGGACAGGGTTTTTAAGACTAAAACAGATGCTGCAAAAGAAAAATATTATGTATTAGAAATGTTTCCTTATCCTTCTGGTAAAATACATATGGGACATGTTAGAAATTACACAATTGGAGATGTTATAGCAAGGTATAAAAGGATGTGTGGCAAAAATGTGCTTCATCCTATGGGATGGGATGCCTTTGGTTTGCCAGCAGAAAATGCTGCAATTGAACATAATACTCATCCTGCAAAATGGACTCATGAAAATATAGAAAATATGAAGAGACAGTTAAAGAGGATGGGATTTAGCTATGATTGGGATAGAGAGATTGCTACATGTAATCCAGAATATTATAAATGGGAACAGCTTATATTTATAGAAATGTATAAAAAAGGGCTGGCTTATAGAAAAAGGACATTAGTAAATTGGTGTGATAAATGTCAAAGTGTACTTGCTAATGAACAAGTAGAAAATGGAAAATGCTGGAGACATACAGACCAAGATGTAGTTAAAAAAGAAATGAATAGCTGGTTTTTTAAAATAACAGATTATGCAGATGAGATTCTTAAGTACTGTGAACAGTTAAAAGGATGGCCTCAAAAGGTGCTTGCAATGCAGAAAAACTGGATAGGAAAAAGCAAAGGGGCTATTATAAAATTTCCTGTTTATGACCAAGATGATGTTATTAATGTGTTTACCACAAGACCAGACACATTGTATGGGGCTACTTTTATATGCCTTGCACCTGAACATCCGAAGGCAAAAGAATTGGTAAAGGGTTTGCCTCAGGAAAAGCAGGTGCTTGAATTTATAGATAATACATTAAAGATAGAGGCCTATCTGAGAACCTCAGATTATACTGAAAAAGAGGGTGTATTTACTGGCCGATATTGTATAAATCCTGTTACAGACGAAAAGATTCCAATATATATTGCAAACTTTGTGCTTTTTGAATATGGTACAGGTGCGATAATGTGTGTTCCCACGCATGATCAACGTGATTTTGAATTCGCAAAAAAGTATAGTTTAAAATTAAAGCTTGTTATAATGCCAGAGGGAATTGATCTTAATGAAGAAATCATGACAGAGGCATATGAAGGGGATGGTATCTTAGTAAATTCAGGTCCTTTTACTGGCCAAAATAATAGAGAGGCAATGGCTAATATTGTAAAATATCTTCAAGAAAGAGGGATAGGATATGAAACTATTAGTTATAGGCTAAGGGATTGGGGTATTTCAAGACAAAGATATTGGGGTGCTCCTATTCCTATAGTATATTGTGAAAGATGTGGAGTAGTTCCTGTGCCAGAAAAAGAACTTCCTGTTGTTCTTCCACTAAATTTAGATCTTATGCCCAATGGGGGATCTCCTCTTCCTTTTGAGCCATCATTTTATGAAACAAAGTGTCCTAAGTGTGGAGCAAAAGCAAGAAGGGAAACAGATACTATGGATACTTTTGTAGAATCTTCATGGTATTTTTTAAGATATATATCACCTAATTACCAAAAAGGGCCTTTTGAGAAAGATAAAGTGGAGTATTGGATGCCTGTGGATCAATATATAGGAGGTATAGAGCATGCTATACTTCATCTTCTTTACTCAAGATTTTTTACAAGAGTGCTTAGGGATTTGGGATATGTAGATATTAGTGAGCCTTTTGAAAATTTACTTACACAGGGTATGGTATGTAAAGAAACAAAAAAGTGTCCAAAACATGGCTATTTATATCCAGATGAAGTTAAACAGAATTGTTGTATCTATTGTGGTTCTGAAGTGCAAACAGGTAGAAGTATAAAAATGTCTAAGTCAAAAAAAAATGTAGTTGATCCTGAGAAATTAATAAAAAAATATGGAGCTGATACTGTAAGGATGTTTTGCTTATTTGCTGCTCCACCAGAAAGAGACTTGGATTGGAGTGATCAAGGTGTGGAAGGGGCTTATAGATTTCTAAATAGGCTTTGGAGATTAGTTGTCGATAATATAGATGCTTTATTAAAAGTGGATAAATACAATGGTTCATTAAAAGATCTTACTGTAGAATATTTGCGGGATCTTCATAGAAAGATTCACTATACTATAAAAAAAGTTACCGAGGATATAGAAGATCGTTTTCATTTTAATACAGCTATTTCTGCTGTTATGGAGCTTATTAATGATACATATCAGGTTGTTTTATCTAATAAAGATAAAGATTCCTTGGCATGGTCAGTGATAAGAGAGGCTATTGAAGTAGCTATTATTTTGTTGTCACCAATAGTACCTCATATAACAGAGGAGCTATGGCATATGTTGGGAAATGAAGGTTATCTTGTGGATATTGTTTGGCCAATGTATGATGAGACATCTTTAGAATTAGATAAAAAACTTATTGTAGTTCAGATAAATGGTAAAGTGAGGGCTAAAATTGAGATTCCTTCATCTTATGGAAAAGATAAAATACAGGAATTAGCTTTATCTAATTCTAATGTAAAAAAGTATGTAGAAGGAAAGGCAATAAAAAGAGTTGTGTTTGTCCAAAATAAATTGATAAATATAGTAATATAAAGAAATGAAGAAATTTTTCTTTATAATTTTTTTCTTTATTATTATTTTTGGGTGTGGTTATACCTTTGAATCCACAAAAAAACCTATTCATCTTAAAATAACAAGTATTTGCATACCTATGATAAAAAGTACCTCTTCATCATTAGGCTTTGAGGCAGAACTTACTAATATGATAAGGCAAGAATTTATAAGTCATTCTAACTTAAAGATTGTTCCTGAAGAGCAAGCAGATGCTATTCTTTTAGCAGAGGTGGTTAATATAAAAAGAGAACCTATAAGTTACACTATAAGACAAGGTACTTATGAATTAACAAATAGTAGGTGGTTAAAAGTAAAAATGATAGCACGGCTTATAGACAGAAGAACTGGCAAGGTTATATGGAGAGCTATACTTAGAGAAAGATCATCATATAGTGTAGTTGCTCAGGTACCAGATCCATTAGCAACCAGATATAACGAACAAAAGGCCTTTGAATCTATAGGTAGGCAGCTTGCAAAAAGAATATATTTAAGAACAATGGAAAGATTCTGATGAAAAGAGAGCTTTATCCTGATGATGTTCTTTTTCATATAAAACAAGGAACTTTGTTTCCATACTATTTGTTTTATGGGGAAAACGATTTTCAAAAAAATTTTATTATAGAAAAAATAGAAAAAGAATTGATTCCAAATGAGCTTAGGGAATTAAATCTAAGGATATTTTATGCTGATGAATTAGCAAATAGCATATCTTTTTTTATTGATTTTGCTATGTCTTTTCCATTTATGAGTCATAAGAAATTAGTAATAGTGAAAGATATAGATAAAATTAATAATTCTGCGTTAAATAAACTCTTCGATTATTTAAAAAATCCTGCAGAATTTACATGTGTTATCTTTTGTTCTTATAGACCAAATTTTAAAATCAATTTTTTTTCATACATTAGAAAGTCAGGAAGAGCAGTGGTTTTCAGAAGTTTTAGTGAATCTCAAACAATATCATGGATAAAAGGTATAGCTAAACAAATGAGTATGGAAATAAAAGATGAAGCATGTTCTTATTTATATTATATAATAGGAAATAACCTGAATGAACTTTACTCTGAAATTCAAAAATTGTTTTCCTATTATGGAAAGGATGCAATAATAGGAATTAATGAAATAAAATCTATTGTGTCTTATATAAAAGATTATGATATTTTTGATTTAATAGATAGTATTTCTTCAAAAAATTTATCAGAATCATTAAAAATTTTAAATGGTTATATACAAAGAGAAGGAAAAGATAAAATGTTACTTATATTGGGAATGCTAATAAGGCAGTTTAATCTTATTCAAAAAACAAAAACCATAATAAACATGGGAGGAGATATAAAAACACTTCATAAAGAGCTTTATCCTTACAGTTTTTTAGCGAAAAAGCTTATATTTCAATCTTCTTTATGGAGTGACGAAGAAATAGAAAAAGTTTTTGAACAGATGTATAAAATAGATATGTATCTTAAATCTAAGATTTCTCTTATTGCTGGACCTACAATACTCGAAGAATTAATAGTTTCGATATGTTCTTAAACTAAGTATGTATCTGAGCCTTTAATTTGTTGACCGAATGAGTCAACTTAGATATCTTACGAGCAGCATTATTTTTATGAATAATCCCTTTTGCTGCTACTTTCTGGATAATAGATACTGCTTCAGGCAAAGCTTTTGTAGCATTTTCTAAATCTTTATTTTTTACTAATACTTTCACTTTTTTAATAATATTTTTTATTCTTGTTTTATATGATTTATTTCTTAATCTTCTTTTTTCATTTTGACGCATTCTTTTTAAAGCCGATTTATGATTTGGCAACTTAAAACCTCCAAACAATTTTTATGTAATAATAAAAAAATATCTTGGAAAGTCAACTTTATTTTGATATTGCAGATCGTTTTTATTTTTATCTTTAATTTAAAGCAATATAAGAGGATTTATTTCGTAAAAAGGGGCATTTTTAGCCTGTGTGGTTATTTCTGATATTGAACTTAAGTGAGGACTTATTATCCCAGCACCCTTGAGAGAAGCTATAATAGAGTCAATTTTGTGTGCTAACCCTATTTTTTTGCAAGCTTCTTTTATTTGAAATGCATTTATAAATCTTTTATCTGATTCCTTTTTTAATGCTTCTATAAGGTCACCCATTTTATTCCAATCCTTTTCACCCATTGCTCTAAATAACTTAAGCACAGCTTTTTTTATATTCCATTGTTTATCATTTAGTCCTTCCTGTATTAGATATTTACTTATATTAGGCATTCTATATATTTCATCCCTTTTAAAGCTCATAATCTTGTCATCCCAACTTAAAGTCCCTTTAATTGAACTAATAGGAACAAGCAATTTCCATTCAAAAGCAATTAACAAGATTTCTTCTATATTTTTATCTATTTTTTTTGCTTCACTATAAGAGATTTTTCCTTTATGCAATGCCTTATATAAAACAAGGGCCAAAATTTCTCTTTCTTCATTTGATAAAAAATTACTTAATAACTCCTTTAAAATTTCTATTTGTTCATCCATGATGTTTTAAATTTATAAAGGTTGGATAAAAAATAACTGTGATAAAGTGTTGATATAAAAT
>CAZMNC010000123.1:0-17746 GCA_964567535.1 uncultured Desulfobacterales bacterium
TTTAGCCCACTTTCTTATTTCGCTAAATTCTTTTATTATTATATCAATCCCTTGAAAACTTTTTTTCCAAAACCAAGTTAAAAACGTATGAAATAAAATGGTATATGTAAGACTATAATCAGCAGCTATTTCCTCAAAATATTCTTCTGCTTTCTTCTTAAGAGTTTTTATCTTGTTTTTATTACCTTTTGACATGTCACTAATAGCTTGTACTATTCTTTCGTCTCTTAGTACCATCTCTTTTATATGTTGCCTCGATTTTATTATTGGTCCAAGAACAGCCCTTTTTTGCATGTCTATATTATTAATTAAATATGTTCTAACATCTGAAGCAAGCTTACGAATATTCAAATGCTTATCCTTAATGAATAATTGCAAATTGATCGGAACACCTATATCTATAAATGCTTTACGATGGTATTTTAAGAAAGTGGCTATTTTTGTTAACAGGATAGGCTTATCCCGAAAAGAAAATAATATCTTGGAAATTTTGGATTTCGATACTTCTCTTTCTGGCTTTTCTTTATATATAATTATTAAAGGAACTAAAAAAATAGGAAAATCTATTTGCTTTTGAATATTCAATATATATAATATAGGATCATATTTATTTTCTATAAAATATCCAGAAAATCTTTTAGAATCCATTAAGTAAATAATTCCCGGTATTTTATTTAAAATAGCATTCTTATAAAATCCGGAATTATAAGGCGAAGGAAATCTAAAATTTTTGGAAAAATATTTAAAATATGATTTTATTATATAAAATATCTCTGTAATAGGAAGATAAAAGCACATATTCATATCAAAACCCAGTCTGGGGTAAGGCAACCGGGATTTACGAAGACAATAATGATATAACATAAAATCAAAATGGCTATGATATTTAGTTACATATATTATAACACCTTCTTTTGAAATACGTCTTAACTGATCGGAAGAGGAACTATCCAAGCTAATACGTTTAAACATAGTATGTAAGAATTGATGTGTAAAAAAACCTGGCTTTTGAGGAAACATGTATGGAAAGATAAGTGATTTTACCATATAATATTTTTCCTAATCAAATTATAAAATACAATATATAAAGTTGCCAATAATTTACAGTCTATAATTTTTTATGACAAGAAAGAAATTATATGAAGCCTAACAAATTAATTAAAGATGATAGCATAGGAATAATTTCTATAGCTGGTCCTATTAAACGAAAAGAAATAGAAGCTGGGATTCAGATCTTAGAGCATTATGGATTTAAAATAAAAACAGGATTAAATTTATATAATATATCAAACTTTGGATATCTAGCAGGAAACGATAAAAAAAGAATCTCTGATTTTTATCAGATGGTTATAGATAAAGAAGTAAGGGGAATCATTTGTTCCCGTGGAGGATATGGCAGTATGAGGATTATAAATCATTTGGAGTATAATATATTACTCCAAAATCCAAAAGTTTTTATTGGTTATAGTGATATAACTGCTCTTCTATTTGCAATTAATAAGATGACAAATCTTATAACTTTTCATGGTCCTATGGTAAAACAACTCGCTAGTTTAAATAATGAAGATATAACTTGGCTTTTTGATTTATTAAGAGGGGGAAAAAACAATATTTATATCTCTTATGCTAATATATTAATACCAGGAAAAACTAAAGGTATATTAATGGGAGGGAATTTAAGTATTATATGTAGCTTAATAGGGACTCCTTTTATGCCTAATTATAAAGATATCTTATTATTTATAGAAGACGTCAATGAACCTTATTATAAAATAGACAGGATGCTTACTCATTTAAAATTAAGCGGTTTTCTAGAAAAGGTTTCAGGTCTAATATTAGGCTCATTTAAAGGATGTGGACAAGAAGATATAATAAATCAAATCATATATGATATTATTAAGGATATAGGGTTCCCTTGTATATCAAATTTTCCTATAGGTCATGGAAATAGGAATATAACAATTCCCATAGGAATTAAAGCGGAACTAAATACCTATAAAAAAAATATAAAATTTTTAGAGGACCCTGTAATATTATGAAAATAAAAGAACTTTCTTCTATCTTAGAAACTATAGAAGATTCTAATATAATTAGAATTCAAGGTATACATGGCCCTGCTTTATCATATCTTTATGCGGAACTATTAACAAAGCTAGAAAGGCCAAATTTAATTATATTGCCAACAAAAAAAGAGGCAGAAAAATTATATAAAGAATTAACTTTCTTTACTTCAGATAAGTTACATGAATTTCCACCTTATGATATATCACCGTTATCAGGGCTAACTCCACATAAATATGTAATATCAAAAAGAGTGAATGCTTTATATGCATTACTTAGTAATAACTCTCCTATTGTGATAACATCTATTGAGGCTGTATCTTTCAATATTCTACCAAAAAATAAATTTATAAAATTTATTGACTATTTCGAACAAGAGGAAGAACTTGATAGAGATAAATTAATTCAAAAATTGGAGGAATGTGGATATCAAAAAGTTCCCCTTGTAGAAGATATTGGAGATTATGCTGTTCGCGGTGGAGTAATAGATTTATTCTGCCCTTTATATACAGATCCTATAAGAATAGAATTCTATGGAAATATTATTGAATCCATAAGAACATTTGATCCTTTAACTCAAAGATCTATATCCTCAATAAAAAGTGTAATTTTTATCCCTTGCTCAGAAGTAATAGTTGATGATACAGCTCTTAATATAGCCAGGTCTATGGGAAAACTTCCTACAATAGCATATACCAATGAAGGCAATTTTCCTGGAAAAGAAGCATGGATAAAACATTTTTACAATAAATTAAATAATATTTTTGATTACTTACCAAATAATACGTTAATAACGGTTTTCTCGTTTCAAAGTATAGATTCCATATATGAGAAAATACGTAAAAAATTTTATAGAGATATAGATAGATTCAAAAAAGAAGCTTCAGAAAAAGGGGAACCATTCCCTGAAACAGAAGGGCTTATTATAGATTTAAAACAATTAAAACAAAAATTAGATAAATATAAAAGATTAGAATTAAATACCATAGGAATTTCCAATAATAAAACTGCCATTATAGATATTAAGGGAAATTTTGACTTGAAAGAAGAACTTGACTTAAAAATAGCAGGTAAAGGCAGAATCTCCTTAGCTCCATTAGCAGAAAAAGTTCATAACTGGAAATCTGCCAAAGGCACAGTAATAATAATTGCCAGGACAAAAGAACAAGCCATTAGAATTACAGATATATTAACTAACTATAATGTTAAAGTAGATCAGTTTTTAAATTCTTGGAGAGAACTCCCACAAAAAAATGGCATTTTTATTTGTATTGGAAATATTCCAAAAGGATTTATATGGCAAGAAACAGGCTTGTATATCATAAGTGAAGATGAAATATTTGGACAAAAAAAAGAAGTTCGAAAGACAAGCAGTAAAATAATATCTGAATCAAGTCTTGGACAATTTAAAGAGGGGGATTTAGTAGTTCATGAAGAACATGGAATAGGCAGATATATTGGTCTTAAAAAAATGAATATAAATAATAAAATAAACGATTATGTAGTAATTGAATATGCAGAAAATTCAAAATTATATATACCTGCTGATAGAGTAAGCATATTACAAAAATACATAGGTACAAATGACAAAGAACCAAGATTAGACCAACTGGGAGGACGTTCTTGGAATATTGCTAAGAAAAAGGCAAAAAGTTCCATAAAAAAAATAGCAAAACAACTCGTAGAACTATATGCTGTTAGAAAAGCACGGAAAGGTTATGCATTCTCACCTCCAGATCATGTATTCAGGGAATTTGAAACTACATTTGAACATGAAGAAACTCCTGACCAGATAAAGGCTATAGAAGATGTAATAAATGATATGATATCTGAAAGACCGATGGATAGGCTAATATGCGGAGATGTAGGATTTGGTAAAACAGAAATTGCTATTAGAGCTGCATTTAAAGCAGTAACTGATGGGAAACAAGTCGCAATGATTGTACCAACAACTTTATTAGCTGAACAACACTATATAACGTTTAAAAAAAGAATGGATCCCTATTCCATAAAAGTTGCAGTATTAAGTAGATTTAAAACAAAATCAGAACAAGCAAAAATAATAGCAGAAACGAGATCAGGTAAAATAGATATACTCATAGGAACCCATAGAATTCTTCAAAAAGATGTAAAATTTGCAGACTTAGGACTTTTAATAATAGATGAAGAACAAAGATTTGGGGTAAAACAAAAGGAACTCTTAAAAAAGTACAGAGCAACTATAGATGTTTTATCATTAGCAGCTACTCCCATTCCAAGAACTTTACATATGTCTCTTCTGGGAGTAAGAGACATAACTATTATAGAAACCCCTCCTCAAGATAGGTTATCTATAAAGACACATATATCTTATTATGATGAAAGCCTTATATCAAGAGCTATAAGATTTGAACTTAAAAGAGGCGGCCAAGTATTTTTTGTACATAACAGGGTACAAACAATAGAAAAAATCACAGAGAAACTAAAAAAGCTTGTTCCAGAAGCTAACTTTGCTATTGCACATGGCCAAATGAAAGAAAGAGAATTAGAAAAGACCATGATGTCTTTTTTAAATAAAGAAATAGATGTCTTAGTATGCAGTAGTATAATAGAATCTGGATTGGATATACCATCTGCAAATACAATAATAATAGATGATGTAGAAAAACTTGGTCTTGCCCAAATATATCAGCTTAGAGGCAGGGTCGGACGATCCAAAGAAAAGGCATATGCCTATTTACTTATTTCTGATCCATCATCTATAACATCTCAAGGAGAAAAAAGGCTAAAAGCGCTTATGGATTTCTCAAGACTTGGGGCAGGACTTCAGCTTGCTATGCACGATCTTAAAATAAGAGGTGGTGGAAATATATTAGGATATGCTCAATCAGGACATATATCAGAAATAGGTTATGAAATGTACATAAAACTTATAGAACAAACCATAGCAGAATTAAAAGGAGAAGAATGGTATGAGGATATAAATCCAGAGATAAATATTAATATTTCTGCATATTTACCTGAAAAATATATAATGGATCCAGATTTAAGATTAAATATTTATCGAAGATTATCCATGTTATCTGACGAATCAGATTTGAGCAGGATTAAAGAAGAAATTTTAGACCGTTTTGGCCCTATGCCTCAAGAGGTAAAAAATTTATTTGATATAATGCGTATCAGGATCCTATTAAAAAAACTTGGGGTAAATAGATTTGATGTAACAACAGACACAATGATATTAACATTTACTTACAATAATCATATAAATCCTCAAAAGATAATAACACTTGTTAATAAGAAACCAAGATCATTCATATTTATATCTCAGAATAAACTTAAAATAAATACCAAAAAATTATCTTTTCCTAATGATTTATCAAAAATAAAAAAACTTTTAAATAACATATATGAAAATGTTCAAAATGCACCAAGCTGACAACGAGTTATTTTTATACCCAAAGCCTCACATGCTGAAGAAACTTGCATTTTTTTTAACCCAAGTTTTTTGGCTATATTCCATATACTTTCACACGAAATCTTTCCATCTTCAATAGCATTTTTTATTTCGCCTTTTAATTCTTCCGATACCTCTTCAGCCGGAGTCAATATCTTTTTCTTAGGAGCATTATATCCAAAGAGACCTAATTGACATTTTACTATCCGTATCTCCAACATATCTATAGTAAAACCAATTTCACTCGAATCAACTCCCAATTCATCAGCTATTGCATGAGCAGTAGCACAAGCAATCTCTCCTTTTTTTGCCCTATCTTTTATAATTTGAGCTAATTTTTTATTTATCTTTTTAAAAGAAGAATGTTTTTTTGAATAATTACCTCTATCGTAATAACTCATAGAAAACTCCTTTTATCTATCAACAATCATTGCCATTCCCATTCCTCCACCTATACATAAGCTAAAAAGTGCGGTATTATAATTTTTTCTTTTCATATGATATAAACCTGTCACAACAATCCTTGCTCCTGTACATCCTATGGGATGGCCCAATGAAATTCCACTACCTAACTCATTTGCTTTATTTTGATCAATGCCTAACTCTCTAAAACATGCCAACGCCTGAGCCGCAAAAGCTTCATTCAATTCTATAAGATCTATATCATTTATATTCATTCCAGTTGCTTTTAGTACTTTTCTTACCGCAGGAATAGGCCCTAGCCCCATATATGCAGGATCTACTGCTCCAGAAGCAAAAGCCCTTATTTTTGCCAAAGGTTCTATTCCCATATCTTTTGCTTTCTCCTTGTTCATCAAAAGAACGGCAGCAGCAGCATCATTTATGCCAGATGCATTTCCAGCAGTAACTGTACCCCCTTTTTTGAATACAGCAGGCAATTTGCCCATTTTCTCTAAAGATGTTTCCATAGGTCTTTCATCAGTATCAAATAAAAATTCACCTTTTTTCGTTTTAATTATAACAGGCACTATTTCTTCAGAAAATAAACCATTTCTTATAGCACTAAGAGCTCGTGTATGGCTCAAAAATGCTAATTCATCTTGCTCTTTTCTAGTAATACCATAAAGTGAAGCTATGTTTTCTGCTGTAACGCCCATATGACATCCATAAAATATCTCGAATAATCCATCTAATACCATCAAATCGACCAACTCACCTTTTCCTGTTAATTCCATTCTATAACCCCATCTTGCTTTTGGCAAGGCCATTGGAGTCTGACTCATATTTTCAAACCCACCAGCAATGACAACATCTGAAAAACCATTCATTATTGACATAGCACCAATAGCTATAGCTTTAAGCCCAGATCCACAAACTTTATTTATAGTCATAGCAGGAACATCTTTTGGTATACCAGCATAAATAGAGGCTTGTCTTGCAGGATTTTGTCCATGTCCCGCCTGAAGCACATTACCCATTATCACTTCATCTACAGTAATAGGAATTTGAGAATTATCCCAATCGTCATATTTATTTTCTAAATCTATCTTTTTTTTATCCTGCAATTTATTAGGATAAGTATTTATCATTTCTTCGCTTGGAATTGGCCTTAATCCTACTTTTTTTAAAACTTCTTTTATCACTAAAGCTCCTAATTTAACCAAAGGGACATCTTTCAAAGAACCTCCAAAATTTCCTATAGCTGTTCTTGCTCCACTTACAATAACCACCTCTTTCATTATTAAGCCTCCTGTTTTGATTCCATCCTTTTTACAATTGCTGATATAATTTTACCTGACAAAGATAAAGCTATAAGCAATGTCATAAGAACAACAAATACTCCCACAAATCTTAATATCAATGTTCCTATTATCCATGTCCAACTATCTTTTTTTATTATTACCAATGTTCCCGTTTGAATTGACTTTCGGTATATAGTTATAGAATGCCATTTTCTATTTCCATCATCTTCTATATAAGTGGCATTTTTCCATTCACGGATTTTTATATCTTTTTTGCCTTTAAGAAATTTTTTATAAAATTGTAATATTTTATCATGACTTATATTACATACAAACTCGATCCTTTTGGTATCTTTCTTTATTATCCGTGCATTGGGAATAACAGGTATACCCAAAAAATATATTTCTGAAAACCCAATATTTTGAAAAATCAAAATAAATGTAATACTTATAATTAACATCTTTTTCATACCTAAAGACCTCCTTTAATGAAACATAGCTATAAACATACCAGCCGCAGCAGCAGATCCTATAACACCTGCAAGATTCGGACCCATAGCATGCATTAATAAATGATTCCTTTTATCAGCTTTAAGACCTTCAAGTTCCGATACTCTTGCGGACATAGGCACAGCTGACACTCCTGCAGATCCAATTAAAGGATTAATTTTATCTTTTAAAAACATATTCATAATTTTTACAGTAAAAATACCACCAGCAGTACATACAGCAAAATCCAAAAGACCTAACCCAAAAATAAAAAGAGGTTTCCAACTCAAAAATCTATCAGCAGTCATAGTGGCACCTACAGAAACTCCTAAAAATATAGTGCATATATTCATCAGAGAACCTTGAGCAGTCTCTACTAATCTGTTAACCACACCGCTTTCTTTCATTAAATTGCCTAACATAAACATACCCATTAAAGGCACTACAGAAGGTACAAGCAAAGCTATTATACCAGCCGTAATTAATGGAAATAAGATTTTTTCTTTTTTAGACACTGGCCTTAACTGTTTCATTCTAATCTTTCTTTCTTCTTCACTGGTAAGAAGTCGCATTATAGGAGGCTGAATAATAGGAACCATAGCCATATATGAATAAGCAGCAAGAGCATTTGGACCAAGCAGTTGAGGTGCAAGCAACTGAGTAAGATATACTGTGGTAGGACCATCAGCACCGCCTATAATTCCAACAGAAGCTGCCTCTTTTAAAGTAAACCCAGCCAAAACTGTACCAGTAAAGGTAACAAAGACACCTAATTGAGCACCTGCACCTATAATAAGAGTCTTAGGATTTGCTATTAAAGGGCCAAAGTCTGTCATAGCACCAAGACCTAAAAAAATAACACATGGTATAATTTCCCACTCTAAACCGTAGTGATAGAATGCCCTTATAAGTTCTGGATAACCTTGATGAGAATAGCCCATCAAAGGCACAAGGGGAAAGTTAACAATAAAAATTCCAAAACCTATAGGCAACAACAATAAAGGCTCAAACTTTTTCACAATAGCTAAATATATAAAAAATGAAGCAACTCCCCACATTATCACAATTCTAAAGTCAAAATTAAATATACCGGTTGTATAAATAATTCCTCTCAACATATCCATTATTTCATTAAAAGTCATAAATATTACCCCCTGTTATTTTTATACCCTTTACTTTTCCCACTACGATCGGTATTAAACCATACCGTAGCGGGAAAAGAGGGAGGAGAGAGAAAGGATAAAAAACTTACTCAATCTTCACAAATAATGAATACAATTCAAATCTATAAACAAACAACTAAAAAGTCAATAGAAATTTATACGCTACTTATTCAGAGAAAATACAGAATTATATTTTATGTTGACATTGAATTGAGTATAATTTAGATAATAAAATTATGGGTATGAAGTGGAACGTTGGAAAAATAGCAACTAAAAGGGCTATCTTTACCCCTGATAATATTGCTATAATATATGAAGACAAGGCAATATCCTACCGGGAATTTAATCTTGAAACCAATAAAGTAGCAAATTTTTTACTGAAAAAAGGGATAAAAAAAGGTGATAGAATAGCAGTAGTCCTATATAATTGTGTGGAATTTTTGACTATATATATGGCAGCTGCAAAATTAGGTGTTATATTTGTCCCATTGAATTTTAGATTAGTGGCTCCTGAGCTTAAATATCAACTTAATAGATGTGGTTGCAGATTAGCAATATTTCATGATGATTTTATAAAAAATATAGAACCAATAAAAAATGAAGTTACAATTGAAAAGGATAAATTCATATGTCTAAGGTTAGACCAACAAAATGGATGTCCTGAATGGGCATCAGATTATTATGAAGTAATAAATGATAGTTCTTATGAAGAGCCAGAACTTGATGAGCTTATAGATTTAGATGATCCCTTAATGATCCTCTATACATCTGGAGTCTCAGGGGATCCAAAAGGAGCTATTATATCACACGGGCAAACATATTTTAAAAATTTTCAAATTATATTATATACTGATATGAGAGAATCTGATAAAGTATTGTTTCAATCTCCCCTTTGCCATTCGGCAGGATTGTGCGCAGTTGCTACTCCAACTTTATGTAAAGGTGCAACTTTACTTATGAGAAGAAAATTTGACCCCTGGCAATTCAGCAAAGATATTGAAAAATATCGTGCTACAATTGTATTTGGGCTAACTACTATGTTCAGGTTTATACTAAGAAGTGGGGCTTTAGATAATGTAGATTTAAGTAGCATAAGAGTTGCTTTTGGAGGAGGAGAAAGGACACCAGAAAGTCTTTTAGACGAGTTGGCTAAAAAAGGACTTTATTTACAAATGGGATTTGGACAAACAGAAAACTCGGCTATGGCACTAATGCCCCGACATGCTGTTGAAAAGAAAAAGAAATCATGCGGATTGCCAAATTTCTTTACTGATATATGGATAGTAAATAAAAAAGGTGAAAAATTACCGCCAGGAGAAGTAGGAGAAATTGTAGCAGTAGGACCTAATGTAATGAGTGGATATTGGGACATGCCAGAAGAAACAAAAAAAACAATTGTGGATGGAGTACTTCACACTGGAGATTTAGGATATATGGATGAAGATGGATATTTGTATATTATAGATAGGCTTAAAGATATGTATAGAAGTGGTGCTGAAAATGTATATCCTGCTGAAGTAGAGAGGATACTTATCGAGCACCCAAAAATAGAAAACGTAGCTATAATAGGTGTACCTGATGAAAAATGGGGAGAAACAGGGAAAGCATTTGTTCAGTTAAAGAAAGGTGAAAATCTAACAAAAGAAGAAATTTTGGAATTTCTTGAAGGCAAAATAGCTCATTATAAATTTCCTACCAAATTTGAGTTTGTAGATTCATTGCCTCTCACTGGTTGGGGAAAAATAAAAAAAATAGAATTAAAAGAAAGAGAAATGAAAGAATATAAAGAATAACAAATAATATTAAAAATAAATAAAAAAGATCTTTTTTTAAAGAAAACTTAAGTTAAGAAACATAAAATATATAAAATTGTGTTTAAAGTGTTGCTCTTTTAATTATTATTTTAATTTTAATAGACATTAAACATCTCTTTTCATTAATCAAGTATTATTAATACATCTCCTGATTCTACTGTATCTCCTTTTTTACACTTAATCTCTTTAACTATTCCTGACTCTTCAGAAATTATAGGAAGTTCCATTTTCATTGCTTCTAATACTACTACTTCGTCTCCATCCTCTACTTTATCACCAACATTCACCTTTACCTCTAATACCTTACCCGCCATTGGAGAAATTATCTCGCCCACTTTTTATACCTCCTATTTATTTTTATCCTTGCAAAGGAATCAAACGCATATTTACTTCCATAGCCCTCTGTTTTATAAGACGTGGCATCAACATATGATTATGAGGACATATAGATTTAGGATTTTGATATGCACTTTCTGCAAATGCTTCGATATACTTTCTTAGATCAGGTAATGGCACTATCTCATCTACCAGCCCCTTTTTAGCACAATAAACAGGCCTGGAACATTCATAATAATATTCCACCAATTCATTCATTTTATCGATAATAGATCTAATAGATTTACCAGCTCTTTTTTCTTTTACAAGTCTCCTTGCATACATAGCAGCTGCTGCTGTTTCTCCATGCATAACATATATTTCAGTGGTAGGTGTTCCTAATGTAAATACATTATGGCTTTTAGCAGTAGGACCTCCCATAATATAATGAGCAGCAGCTGTTCCTTTCCTCAGCACAATACACATTTGAGGGACATCTGTATTTTCGATAGAATATATCAAGGACTGACCAAGACCCAATAATTCTGCTTTTTCAGCATCATCTCCAACATCTATTCCTGTAGTATCTTGAATCCAAACAATAGGTATTCTATCTCTCCCACATAAAGTCACAAATGCATTCATTTTTATAAGACCTTGCCTATACAACTTTCCTCCTACTCCAGGATAACGAGCATATTCAGGATAATTAGGAACCAAAAAACCTTGTCTATTTGCTATAAACCCCACTAAAAGCCCATTTATTTTTGCTAATCCTGTATAGACCTCAGGACCATAATCAGGTCCATATTCTAAATGCTCGCTATTATCAAAAATTCTGGCAAGAACCTGACTTATCCTATAACTCCTTTTTTGATTAAAACGAACAATATAATTTATCTCTTCTACTGGATATCGTGGTGGTTTTGGTTCGTCCACTCTAAAAAAATCTAAATTGTATGCAGGAACCATATTAACATATTTCTTCAATGCATTTAATACCTCTGTTTCCTTTTCGTATACTTCTCTAAAAAAACCTGTTTCATAATAATGAATCTTTATAGTACCTGGAGGAACCTCATTATATTGTTCAACAGCCTTTATTAGTTCTTCAGCAGACTCTTCATCAAATATGCCTTTAGGACTCATACCACTTACTATACCACCACCTCCAACTGCCATATTAGCATCCTTATGGGCCACCAGAATAGTAGGACTTATCGCTTGATAACCTCCTCCAGCAGGATTTGTTCCATATACACCAGCAATTAATGGAATCCCTTTTTGTTCTAATTCCGCATTATAAAAGAATATAACCCCATTTCCTCTTCTATTTGCATATACTTTTTCTTGTTCATCCAGTTTTACACCACTACATTGCACTAACCATACAATGGGTATATTAAGCCTTTTTGCAACTTCTATTGCTCTTATTTGATTATCAGCCTGTCCAGAAAGCCAAGCACCTGCATATACTTTATTATCAAATCCTATTATTACTGTCCACCTTCCATTTATTTTAGCTAAACCATCCACTACACCTGTGGCAGGCTGTTTATTATAATCATCAGGATTATATAAAGTATGCAGAGGCCTCCATGTGCCAGGATCAACTAAATAATCTATTCTTTCCCATATTGTCATCTCTCCCCTTTTTTTTAGCTTATCAACAGGGATACCAGCAGCTTTAACTTTGTCAATAGCTCTTTTAATTTCTTCTTCTACCTCCTTTATTTGGCGAACATTGTCTTCCCTTTCCCTTTTTTCCTTTTCAGTTAGTGGTTTACCAATAGGTTCCATTTCTTGAAAATATTTTTTCATGTTTTATCACCCCCATCATTATTCCATAAAATTTTCGCATAACTCAGCTATATCAAAAACCTTATTTTCCTGAGTAAATCCTTTTATTCCATCAGTAAGCATCAAAAGACAGAATGGACATGAAGTAGCAATTACATCAGCGCCTGTTTCAAAAGCTTCTCTTGCTCTTTCTCTGTTTATTCGGGTTCCTTCTTCTTCTGTCCAATAATTTCCTCCACCTCCACCACAACATAGACTCAATTCCCTATTCCTTTTCATTTCAATAAGTTTACCAATATAGGAAATCAATTCTCTTGGTTCATCAAAAATTTTATTATGCCTACCAAGATAACATGAATCATGTAATGTAATATTGATATTCTGTTTTTTCAGATGCAGCTTACCAGAATCTAATAATTTTTTTATCATTAATACATGAGGGAATACCCTATAAATACCCCCAATTTCAGGATAATAGTGAATAAATGAATCATAGCAATGGGGACATAAAGTAATAATGTTTTTAACTCCCAGAGATGAAAGATATTCTATATTCTGCTGAGCAATTTCTATAAAAAGGAACTCACTCCCCATTTGCTTAGCAGGATCTCCAGTACACCTTATATCTGGTAAAATTCCAAATGAAACCCCTGCTTTTTTTAATATTTTTACCATAGAACGAGCTATATTTTGTGCCCTTTCTTCATAAGCTACAGAACAGCCTATCCATAGCAAATATTCTGTTTTTTCTTTTTGGAAAATAGGAACATCTATATCTTTTTGCCAATCGTTAGGCCCAAAGCCTGTTCCAAAAAATGGATGGCCCCTATTTTCTAAACTCTTATATGCCCGCCCCATAGTTTCGGGAATTTCTGAAAGCTCCATAAGTAAATACTGTCTCATTCTCATAATAGCTTTTGTTTGATTTATAGAAACCGGGCAAACTTCTATACAAGCTGCACATGTGGTACAATTGTATATAGTATTAATAGAAATATAGTTAAAAAGAGATTCTTGAAATTTTTCCTCTTTTAACAATTCTGAAAGAGTTACAATTATTCCCTTTGGAGTCAAAGACTTACCTGTTAAAACAGCCGGACAAACCTCATGACATCTACCACACCAAAGACATGTGCTAAAATCAAGAAGCCTTTTCCAACTAAAATCTGCCAATCTGCCAACTCCAAGGCTTGGCAATTCATCCTCTTGTATTTCTTCGACATTATCTACAAGTTCAGAAAAATTCATAACCCCCATTTTTAATCCAGATAAAGGCCTCGATAAACCAGAATTTATTGGAGCAAGAATTAAATGAACTAAAGGGGAATAGGGTATATATGCTATTACTGCAAGAGCAACAATACCATGGATCCACCATATAGATTGATATATAATCTTTATATTGTCAGGTTTACCAATTATACCACTGATCCAATTTCCAATAAATGATCCTGGATCTATTCCATTATAACTTATTCTTAAACTTTCTAACAAAAAGCCTGTAATAATAACAAAAGCAATACTAGTTTCTACCAATAAAAAACCTTTTTTTTCTTTAAAAGCTGTTATCCTTTGAGGTGGAAAAATTCTTCTAAAGATAAAAAATAAAACACCAGCTAAAGACAATAATCCAGCTAAATCAAGGGTAAAACCCATAAAGTAATAATTAAATAAACCTTTAAATACAGGAATACCAAAAACCACATTCATTAATACTGAAATAGTGCCTAATAATAGGAGGACCATGCCCCAGAAAAGAAATCCATGAGCAATACCACTAAATATTTTTTTATATATCTTACTACCAAGAATTCCTATAAAAATAAAAGGTTTGATATAAAATGGTCCTATTTTTGGAGTGGAGACAGAAATATTTAGCTTTATCCTTTCTGTACCCATTCTTATACGTTTCCAATGTATAAAAATACCATATGCGAATACAAACCCCACAGGTATAGAAAGTAAATCAATTATAAAGCCATATTTTATCAACCAATAAGGAGTCCTACCCATCTATATACCTTCTTCCCTGAGAACGTCAATTAATGCAGGAACTATCTTCCTATAATCACTAACGATGCCAAAGTTTGCTCTTTTAAATATATTAGCTTCTTCATCTATATTAATAGCAACAACACATTTAGCATTTGTAATGCCCGCTAAATGTTGACTTGCCCCAGATACTCCAATAGCAAAATAAACATTCGGTGCAACAATTTTACCTGTCTGTCCCACCTGCATCTGTGGAGGTACCCATCCCTCATCTACAGCTCCTCTGGATGCACCAACAGCACCTTTTAAAAGATCTGCTAATTCTCGTAACATCTTAAAATTCTCTGGGGCTCCAATTCCTCTTCCACCAGTAACTATTATATCAGCCTCCTCTAATGGAACGCCTTCTACTTTTTCCTCTTTTTCAGCTAACAACTCTAAAGGCTTATCTTTTAATTCTAAAGGAATGGTATTGCTACTGCCTTTTAAATCTTCCCTTTCAAAAGAATTTCTCCTAATAGTTATAATGATAGGAGTTTTTTTGATTTTATATGTAACTAATGCTTTGCCTCCATATAAAGGCTTTTTTACAATAAAGTCTTTTTCTATTCCTATAACTTCGGATATAATCGGCAATGAAAGAAAAGAAGCCAGAGGAGAAGCAATAGAGTTACCCTCTGTAGAAGAACTAAGTAATATTAATTCATATCTTTCGTCTTTTATAAGATCTAATAGGGCATTTAATATATTTGCCCCTAATATTTCATCTGTATGAAACACTTTGCCAAAACCACTTGGTATATCTCCTTCACCAAGGGCAACCAAATCGGGAGTATCTGTAAAAAATTTGCTTACTGTATATAATTCTCCTAATCTAGCAGCATCTATTATCTCTATTATTAAAGTCTTCATAAATAACGTTCCTCCTTTAACCTATTCAAAAGAGCACGTGCTGCTTCTTTTGGATCTTCTACAGATAAAAATTCACATTCTATCTCTATTTTTGGAATATCTACTGAAATCTCTTCTATTTGCATAGGAGGCACTTGTATTTCATTTAATTTTTCTACAGGCATCTTTTTTGCAGCAAGAATTCTTCTTACAGGAGGAATACGAGGAATATTACCAGGATCATCAGTTATAGAAAAAACAGCTTTTTTAGAAACCTTTATTTCTCTTATGCCCTTTTCTGTAACTTGAATCGCCTTCCATAAACCATTAATTAATTCTATTTGAGTTACCTGAGGAACAAAAGTATAGTTAAGCATTCCAGCCAATATACCAGGTACAATGCCTCTATCCATATCTGCAGATTGTCTACCAGCAAGGACAAAATCAACATCACCTATCCTTTCTATACCCATTTTTAAATTTTCAGAAATAATATAAGGATCGTCAGAATTACCTATAATAATTATCAGCTTATCACCTCCCATTGCTATAGCCTTTCTAAGAATAGGTATATCTTCTTCTCTTCCATAAGATATAATAATAAGATTACCATTGTATTTTTCTTTTAATTGAACCCCTACTTCAACCGCATTTTCATCATAAAGCCCTATCATACGAGTAAATCTTTTATGAGCCCTTCCATTTACCAATTCAAAATCACTAGCTGGCACCTCATAATCTGGAACAACTTTAGCACATACCACTATATTCATTATATTCCTCCTAAATTCTTTTACTTTCCTTTATATTGAGGTTGTCTTTTCTCTGCAAATGCCTTAAAACCCTCTTTTCTATCTTCTGTATCTCTCAAAATACCCCACATAAGATGACCAAATGTAATAGCATGTTCAAGGGGCATATCTAAACCAAGAAGTGCTGCTTGTTTTGCAGCTTTTACAGAAAGAGGAGCATTAGAAGCTATTTTTTCAGCATACTTTTTTGCTAATGGCATTAGTTCATCAGGCTCTACCAAATCACTTATGAGACCAATTCTATATGCCTCTTGAGCATCAATAATTTCACCCATAAGAAGCATCTTCATAGCCACTGCTAATGGTACAGCTCTGGGAAGCATTTGAGTCCCATTTAGACCCGCAAGACTTGCTACTCTTACTTCTGTAAGCCCAAATTTTGCACTTTTAGAGGCTATTCTTATATCACATGCTAATGCTATTTCTAATCCTCCACCTACAGCATAACCATTTATAGCAGCTATTATAGGCTTCCACATTTTCATATATGGGATTATAGGCATACCTTGATTCAAATATGTAGCTGCCATACATTCCTTGGGTGGAGGGGTCTTTTTCATATCTGTTCCGGTACAAAAAGATTTTTCTCCAGCACCAGTAATTACAGACACTCTAATATCAGAATCTTCCTTGACCTCTGTCCATATTTGCTTCAACTGTTCCAGAGATTCTGGATCAAGAGCATTCATGGCCTCAGGCCTATTTAATGTTATATAAGCTATATGTCCTTCTTTCTTAAAATCTACTCCCATATCTCTCCTCCTTGTATTTAATAACTTTTTTCCAAAATAAATGGGTTATATACCTTCTTTTGCCTGAGTATTTGCCTTGCAATAAGCCATCTATGTATCTCAGAAGGGCCCTCCAATATTCTCCATATTCTTACCATTCTTGCTACATATTCAATACCCATTTCGTGAGACACACCAAGACCACCATGTATTTGTATTGCTCTATCTGCAATACGACTAAGCATCTCAGTGGCCGCAACTTTTAACATTGCACCTTCTATTCTAAGATCTTTATATCCCTGATCACTTTTCCATCCCGCATAATATAAAAGCCATCTTACTTGTTCCAATTCCATAGTTGAATCTGCTATCCAATTTTGGATTGTCTGTCTTTCTGCTAATGGCTTCCCAAATGTTATTCTATTATTAGCCTGATCTATCATCATTTGAATCAGTCGTTCTGCCATGCCAGTACATCGAGCAGCCAATTCTATTCTTCTCACTCCAAACCTATTTTGCAGGGGAATAAATGCTTTCCC
>CAZMNC010000124.1:0-2529 GCA_964567535.1 uncultured Desulfobacterales bacterium
CAAATCAGCATAGTTTGCCTTTACAATATTTATACAGTCTCCAAAACTCTCCAGGTTTTTTCTTGCTTGTATAATGGCATTAGGATCCCTATCCAAGCAAAAAAGCATACCTTTATGTTTACATATTTTTTCAGCTATATGCTTTGAATGTCCACCTCCCCCTACTGTACCATCGACATAAATACCCGTCGGACACCCAATTAGGTACTTTAATACTTCGTTAACTAATACAGGCCTATGCATTAAATAAGTCCGTGAGCGTTAAAGCTAAAAAAGTCGTTTCTATTTTTGCCTATTATAATATGATCCAATACTTTTATATCTAAAATAGCACAACCTTTGATTATCTTTTTAGTAATATTTATATCGTTATTTGAAGGGCTTGGATCACCTGAAGGATGATTATGGACTAATATTATAGCTGAAGCGGATCTAATTATAGCCTCTTTTATTACATCTTTTATATCAACAATACTGGCATTTATAGTGCCTTTGCTTAATTCCATATTACATATCGGTTGATTCTTAATATCTAGTAAAACTATACAAAAAAATTCCTTCTTTGCATCCCTGAGGTATGGACCATAATAATCCATCACATAACTTATGGCATCTGAAGGTTCTTTTATTCTTATTTTTTTCTCAGCCTTTTCTTTCAAAAGCCGTTTTCCCAGTTCAAAAGCAGCTTTTATCTGAGAGGCTTTTGCCATGCCGATTCCTTCTATTGCACATATATCACTTATAGGGGCATTGTCTATATCTCTCAATGTGCGAAATTTGTTAAGCACTCTCTTTGCCAGTTCTTCAGCACTTATTCCTTCTTTACCTGTTCTAAGTATTATTGCTAATAGTTTGGATACAGATAGTGATTCTGCCCCATTTTTGATTAGCATTTCTCTTGGTCGTTCATTTAATACCCATTCTTTAATAGGGACATTTTTTTTTAGCAACTTAGCGGCGTCTTTTATCTCCTTTCTTACTTTGCAACAACTGTCCTTATCTGTTATATTTAACAATTTTAAGAGCTTTATTTTCTGTATATTATCTAAATATATTTTCTGAGATTTAAGGAATACCTTTCCTTTTTTGCTTATGAAAGGATAAATGCCATTAGTAGCCATATATTTTATAATCTCTTCTCTTTGTTTGTTCATTATTCTACTATTATGATATTATATTATTTTTATGATACATGACAATTACTACATATTTATATGAATTTAAAGTCAAATATATCAATAAATGAAGCAAAAAATATTCAAAAAGAATTATCTAAAAAGGTAAAATGTACCTCTTTTAGAAAAGATATTTCATATATTGCTGGTGTTGATGTTTCTATAAAAGGAAATACAGGGATAGCTTGTGTAGTAGTTCTGGATTATTTGCATTTTAGTAAAGTAGACATATCTATTGCAAAAAAAGATATCACATTTCCTTATATACCAGGTCTGCTTAGTTTTAGAGAAGGTCCTATTATTTTAGAGGCAATAAAAGGACTTTCTATTATTCCTGACGTATTTTTATTTGATGGCCAAGGAATAGCTCATCCAAGAGGTATTGGTATAGCAAGTCATATAGGGGTTTTAATAGACATGCCTACTATAGGATGTGCAAAATCTGTATTATGCGGAACATTTAAAGAGCCGGGAATAAATAAAGGTTCATGGACTCCTTTAATTTATAATGGCAAAAAAATAGGAGCAGTATTGAGAACAAGAACAGGGGTTAAGCCTATTTTTGTATCTGTGGGACATAAAATAGACCTTATTAGTTGTATAGATATTGTAATTAATTCATGTATAAAATATAAAATTCCAGAGCCTATAAGATTTGCTCATATAATGGCAGGAAAAGAGATGAAGAAATTGCAATAATTGTTTCATGATGTTAAGTTAAAATTATGCAATGCCCTTATAAAGAGCTTTATATTTATTGGATTAATAGACCTTTAACAGAGAAGGAAGAGTCTATATTGGGCGAGTCTTTTATTGGTAACTGGGTAGAGGATGAATTTTCTTTTTTATTTTTTAAGAAAGATGCTTATGATGTAATAATGACTCTTATGGATAGGAATTACAATCTCAGAATATTAGACCAATATCATATGACATATGAACAATGGCAAGGCGGTCAATATGATTATCTGAAAATAGACAAATTTATTATTATTCCGTACTGGAATAAGGGATGTGTAAAAATAGAGAATGATTTTATTCCGGTTTTTTTGGATCCCAGTGTAGTATTTGGAAATTGTCTTCATCCTACCACTAAATCTTGTATAATATCATTATGTTGGTTTTTAGGAAAATATAGAATTCATAAAATGTTAGATCTTGGTACTGGAACAGGAATATTGAGTATTATAGGAGCAAAGTTAGGAGTTAAAAAAGTTATAGGAGTAGATCTTAATCCATTATGTATAAAAATAGCTGATAAAAATGTAAAAGAAAATGGTCTCGAGGATGTCATTGAGTTACATATAGAAAGAGCGGAAGATACCTTATTAAAACATGATGATGCTGAACTTGT
>CAZMNC010000125.1:0-105784 GCA_964567535.1 uncultured Desulfobacterales bacterium
AATCCATTCATAGGGGGCTATAAAAATTCCATGTATACTGTCATCTTTGTGCTTTATATAGAAACTGGGATGTATTAGTGCATCTCTTTGAATCATAAGAGAGTAATCATCATATGCCCTGTGGGAATTTTAAGCTCTTAACCATAATCCAATCGGTGCTGTAAAATGTGCCCATTTACATTTATGATTTGTATTCATATCGGAAAAGATAAAACAAATATACTATGGAAGTGATTTTTTATATTTTGTATCTAATGCTTTCCTTTATCTGTATCTTATCTTTTTTGCCTTTTGCACCAGTAAGGATTTAAGTATCTGCTCTATCCTATTAGGTGTCTTTTTGTCTTGCCTTTTTACTGTGTGTCTTGACATGTTAAGTTCAAGTGTATATGCTGTGCTACTAATATTGCCTTTGTTGTTATTTTTAATATTTTTCTTATAAGTTTTTTGTTTAGGTAGTTCTATTGAGGTGGGCAGCCTCTGCTCTCTTTATCTGCCCATCCCATCCATCTATGTGGTGGTAAATATCTCTATACCTATCTACGGAACAGCCCTCAATAATTAATTGACAATACAAAGTTTTTTATTTAAAAGGCTGAAAAGTACCTATAATTAGGAGGCCATATGAGAAAAGTTGTCTTTTTTTTCATCCTGGTCTATGGCTTTATATGTCTAAATCTGCTTTATGCAGATGAATCTGATCTATTGAAAAAAGGGATTAAGGAATATAAAGCAGAAAATTATGAAGAAGCAGCCGAGATATTAAAAAAGTTTAGAAAACAAAACCCAAAGTCCTCGTTAGGAGCTTTTTTCTTAGGATTAGCATACAAACAAATGATGAAATATCCTGAAGCAGCAGCTAATTTCAAAGATGCTGTAACACTTACTCCAAAAATAAAGGAGGCATTAGTAGAACTTATTGATATGCTTTATAGAATGGGTAAACTTAAAGAAGCAAAAAAATGGATAAAGGTGGCAGAAAAAGAAAAGATATATCCTGCTAAAATTGCCTTTTTAAAAGGACTGATTTTGCAAAAAGAAAATAGAAATAAAGAAGCTATAAAATATTTTGAAAAAGCAAAGTTTATAAATCCAAAATTGAAACCATCATGTAATTTTCAAATAGGCATATGTTATTTAAAGCTTAGAAAATTAAAACAGGCAAAAAGACAATTTGAAGCTGTTGTAACACAATCTCCATATTCTGATCTTGCAACATTTGCCAGAAGATACGAAGACCTTGTAAAGAAAAGAATGGCAATGCAAAGACCTATAAGGTTAACTATATTAGATCTTTTTCAATATGATGACAATGTGGTACTACGGCCCAATGATGAACAAGTAGCTGTAGGAATTACAGGAGAGCAAAGCACATCTAATCTTTCCACTATAAGAGTCGATTTTGTGCCACAGCTTTCTGGACCTTGGCTGTTCAGCGCATATTATAGTTTTTATTCAAACTTTCATAGAAAACATTCAACAACCCATGATATATGGGCACACACAATAAGCATTGCTCCAGGATATAATTTTGGTAGGTATGCCTTAAATATTTTAGCTACGTATAGTTATGTATTCAGGCACGAACATAGATATATGGATAGTTTTACTACTGGACCATTATTTAGGACTCTTATAAAAAAGAACAATATATTGCAATGTTTTGCAGGTTACACTAAAAAAAGATATTTTGAAACACCCTTACTACCAAGTGAAGATAGGGATTCTATAGGAACAGATGCGTATTTAAGTTGGATATGGTTCTTTAGAAATAATGGGTTCTTTAATTTAAGATATGAATTTGTCTATGATGATACGCAAGGTTCAAACTGGGAAAATTATGGTAACAGATTTACTCTTAATGTAACATTACCAATAATAAGAAGAGTAAAACTTCAGTTTAGCGCAGATGCTTACTTACAAGATTTTCAAAATACTCATACAATCTTTGGAAAGCATAGAAATGATCATACATATACTATACTGGCAGGACTTACAATCAATATAATTAAAAATGTTGAGTTAATTTTACAGTATACAAGGACCAGATGTGATTCCAACATAGCAGTATATGACTATACTAGAAATGTTTTAAGCTCTGGTATAGAAATAAGATTTTAAGGGAGGGAAATAATGCAGACTTATAAGTCCCTTTTTTATAAAGGATTTGGAGTCTTATTATTTCTTTTATCTTTTGTGGTTCTTGCATATGGATCACCAGTAGGTAAATTTACTTATTTAAAGGGAAGAGTAGATGTTACTTCACCAGGCAAAAAAGCCACTCCAGCATATTTAGGAATGCAAGTATATGTGGGAGATATAATTAGAGCAAAAAGCAGTTCAAAAGCAGAAATAACATTTTTTGATGGAAATATCCTTAGACTTGCTCAAAAAACAAGAGTAAAAATTTCAGACTATATGGTGAGTAAAGATAAAAGATCGAGCATATTTGATCTATTCAGAGGAAATATACAAAATATTGTTAAAAAAACCTGGGCAAGTAAAATAGCAGGCTTTGCTAAATCTCATAGATTTGAAGTTCATACTCCAATTGCTGTTGTAGGCGTAAAAGGAACTAATTTTTTTACATTCCATACCCCTATGGGAAGTGGAGCAATATTTAAACAAGGAAGCGGATATTGTTATCCAAAAAATGCCCCTAAAAAGATGGTGTATGTATTTCCTGGACAATCTGTTTTTGTGCCATCTCCCACAGCTATGCCTAAGGTTAAACCAGTACCAAAAACAGAAATACAAAAATATGAAGATGCTACATCACCTGAAAGAGGCAAAGGAAAAGGAGGGGCAAAAGAAGGGGAAGGGACAACTACTCCAGGAGCGGGACCAAGTGGTAACAAATCAAAAAGAGGAGGAAAAGAGGCATCTGCTCCAGGGCCAGGTCCAAGTGCACCAGAAGCAAGTATAACAGGTGGAGAAACAAATCCTCCTCCTTCTGGTACAACTCAAGCCCCTACAGAAACCACAACAACTACTTCTGGAGGAGAAAATGTAAATATACCAATTACAGAAACAGAACCTACGAAGACCTTAGATACAACCCCACCAAATATTACAATAACTAAAAAGCCTGCCAATGATACTAATTCTAATAAGGCCGTTTTTGAATGGGACTCAAACGAACCAGCAACTTATTATTATAGAATTGATAGAGGCACATGGCATGCTACTACATCTAAAACAGTAGAAATAACTAACCTATCAGAAGGAGATCATACATTTGAAGTAAAAGGAGTAGATCAAGCAGGAAACGAATCTACACCGGACGCATATGACTGGACAACAGATTATACTGCTCCAACTGTTAAGGTAGATCCTTCTTCTTTCCCTAAGAAAGGCACAAGAGATAAATCTGATGTAAATTTTTATTTTATAAGCAATGAACCTGTCACCTATACATGGAATTTTGATGGAACCAAAGGAACTACAACTGAAACAACATTAAGCTTTTCAGATGTAGGTGAAGGTACTCATAAATTTGAATTTACAGCAGAAGATAGAGCAGGTAATACTACAGATGGAGATATAAATTTTGAGATAAAAAGATATACCATGGATCTATTAAAGCCTGATGCTGATGATGCTGATAATGTAGCAGGAGAAGGAAGTATTTATGCTGGCCAAGCAACAGGAAACATATCAGCAGTGATAGATAATAATTGGGGAGGATGGAATCTATCCTTAGAAGGCAGGTATGAAGGAGATCATACAAATAATTGGGATATAAGAGCCGGTGGTTCAACAATGGATAGCAGCTCAAAATGGCGAGGATATTGGATGTATGAGGCACAAGGTGAATACAACAATACTGATATGACAGGAGATTCTGAAGTAAAAGTCTTAACGTATAAATCATATGGAGAAGGTTTTGGACTTTTCTCTGGGGAATATAATAACCAAGATATGACATGGTTTGGCAACAGCGTGGGAAATTATTATTCTCATGAATCCTTGGCATATAGTGGTGAAATAACATTTGCAGATGATTGGGATAAAGGACCATATTTCAGCCTTTACGGAGATAACGGCTCTGGCGGTTTTGAAGAAATAGATGATATATATGCTTTGATAGGAGGAACAGCATCTCCATGGTTAGAAAATAACAATATATATATTATAGGCGAAATTTATCATGATATAGGATCAGGTCCTTTTATATGGAATGATGATATATATTCATATAACAATGATAATAACACTTATACTACCTATGATGGAGGCACATTTAAAGGATTCATAAGTGGTGCATGGATAAATGGAGATATATATGCAAAAGCAATAAACATTTACATGTCACCTAATGGAGATGTAGGATACATGACAGGAGATATAGAAGGATTATATTGGCATGATATTAAAATGATGTATGCAAAAGGAAATTGGACTTCTTATAAAATGACTTCGTATCCCCAGATGCAAGCCCAAGATTTCTATGGTTCTATAGAAACAGATAACAATATGACTGCTAAAATTAATGGTGGATTTGGTGAATTCAGAAATAATGGCTTTATTAATGGAATAAATTTTTTTGAAGGAAGCTGGACACGATATATAAATGGGGAACGGTGGGGTATATATGACTTAATAATTGATGGTCACGACACATATTTTAACCCTAATAATGATACTTTATGGAGCGCAAAAATAGGTGGAGATGCAAATTTTGGCACATATTTAGATAATAATGGTCAATATAATTTAGACTTCGGATATTGGATCGCAGATGTCCAAAATGGAGATTGGAAAGATGGCAAACTGGAAGCAGATATAGATGGAAGATTCCTAACCCTTACTAAAAAAGGAGTTATAACAGGTAATATGCTTGGCTATTATGATGATAATAGCCATTGGGCAGGAACAAGTCTTGGTGTATATAAAGGAGAAAATCTGTCCTTCTCTAGCCAAATAAAAGATGGAGCTCTTTTTGTAGTAGATTCAGAAATTCTTCATGAAGGTATGTGGGAAAACAATTCATCTGGTGATACCCAAGAATATGAATATATAAAACGCGAACCTCAATACGAGGATGCACATGAATGGGGATATAAAACCCGCGAAGATGATATAATCTCTGGTTCTGAATACTTTCCAGACTCTACATATATAAAATGGCAAAGAGAAGAAAACAAACCCCCTCAGATTATAGAAGAGGGCGAATGGCCTGAAAACTTTGATATATCTTCCTTAGGTGATTCACCTGATCCTAATGATCCAGACTGGCAAAGGGTAGAAGGAGACAATGAAACAGATACAAATATAATTTTTGATGCAGGAAATTTTGATGCCATTATAGGGGGCTATATACCAGAAAATGGCCCTCAAGATTTATGGCATAGTACAGAAAACAATCCAGCATATCTATTATTTATGGGCACCCTTGACATAATAGATACATATAAAGACAGTTATATGATATTTGGGTCAGAGATAAGAAGCTATAATCCATATGATTTTACTAATACTACACCAGATGGGGGAGCTTATTGGGGATGGACTGGAGGAATCATAGATGACATTGAAGGCTCATTAAGGGCTCTGTATATAGATCCTCAAGGAAATGCCGGAATTTTAAAGGGCGAATTTAGAGGATATGATTACCGTTCAATAGGAATGTGGGAAGCAGATGGAACTATATATGCGGAACAAATGGCTTCTAATGTACCATTTACTGCTGATACTTTAATGGATCATATACAACGAGGATATATTACTGCGAATAGCTATGGTTATTTCTTGAATGAACCTGAGTCTTATATAAAAGGATATGGCTCGGGTCATGTGGCATTTATTGAAGAACAGCCATGGGGAATATGGGAATTAATTTTTGGCAGAGAAAACTCATATGATTATAAATCAGCAAATAACTTCAATATGGATGTAGGAGGAATGATTACATTTGAAAATAATGAAGTTGGTTATTGGATTTCACATATTATGAGTGGCTCATGGCAAAATAATAAATTATATGGAACACTTACAGGTTCTTTTCTAACTATGAAATACAAAGGCTCAATAAATGGAGAACTTATAGGCACATATGTTGAACCTAAGTCTCCTGGAACATGGCAAGCAGGTTCCTTAGGTGAATGGCAAAAAACAAATCCTCTTAGGTTTAGCAGTTATATAGATACAGATTTATTCACTGTAATTGGGCAAAATAATGATGGAAGCAACGTCACTCTTTATGAAGGTAATTCAGATAATCCCAATACTGATGAGACATATGAATATGAATACATATCTGATGGTTCAGGATATGCATTTAAGGAAAAAAGTGATGATACAGATGAATTTACAGAATATTTTCCTGATCACACATATGTCACAGTTAGATATCAAAGAGAAGGGCTTCCACCTGAAGTAGTTGATAGAGATGATTGGCCTGAAGAATTTTCTCCGTCAGATGTATCTCAACCTCCTCAAGGCTTTGAAGAACCTGATGAAACAAATGGCTCTTCTTCTATATTTCAAGAAGTAGGCACCTTTGAAGGTATAATGGGAGGCACATCTGATATATGGTCAGCAAATTCATCAAATCCTGCTGATTTATCATTTATAGGTTCTGTAGAAAAAGGAGAAGATTATCCTGATCAAACACGCATGTTTTTCTCTTTTATAAAAAGTTATAATCCATATCAAGACAACTTTACCACAATAGATGGTGGCTCATATGCTGGATACATAGGTGGTAATGTAGATGATGTTGAAGGTTTGATATATGCTATATATATAGATCCCAATGGAAACGCAGGATACCTTAAAGGATCATTTAATGGCTCTCTTTATCCAGAAATAGAAATGTGGGAAGCAAGCGGCGATATATATCCTATAGAAAAGGTTCAAAATATAGAGATTACACCATCTGAATTATCAGATTCTTTGGATGAAGGATTTATAAGTGCTGATATGGAAGGAAGCTTTACACCAGGAACCTCAATTTCTGGCATGGGTTTTGGTAAGACGTTGTCTATAATGGGGCAAGAATGGGGTATATTAGAAATTGCTTTTGGAATTAACACATCTTACGGAGAATACTCTGATTCATTTTCTGCAAATCTTGGAGGATTAGGAGAGTTTGATGTAGCATTAAATAGGGATTTAGGATTTTGGTTAGCTGATATTTCAGATGGTACATGGATTAATAACGAAATCCATGGCACATTATCAGGCAATTTTCTCACTATGAAAAAGTGGGGAACAATAGAAGGAGAATTGTTAGGTGCATATATGAATAGACCTTGGTGGCAAGCAGTTGCTATTGGATCATGGGAAAAAACATATGATTTACTATTTGCAAGTTATACAGAAGCAGAATTTTATCAATTTGATTCTCAAAGCAGGTCTTTATATGCTTCAGATGAGGCATATATTCCTGGGGCTATTATGGGGGGTTTAAAAAGTCTATGGAATGGTAATGCAACTCAAGATGATCCCGCTGAAATAAAATTTATAGGACAAATAGAAAATATAGAAACTACAGATCAGTATATTTTTAGGAATACTCTTGATTGTTTTAAAAGTTACAATTCTTATACAGAAAATTTTACCACAATGGATGATCATATCAACGACGCAAATAATGGGGCATATTACGGTTTTATGGGAGGTATAGCAGATGGCATACAAGGTCTTATAAATGCTTTATATGTAGATCCTAATCAAGGAGCTGGTATATTAATGGGAAACTTTAATGGTTCTATTTATAATAATATTGAGATGTGGAAAGCAGATGGAAGTATATATCCAGTAGAATTAAATGATGACATAGGATTTTCTGCATCTAATCTAATGTTTAATATATATACAGAAGAATATGATGCGCCTCTTGATCCGAATCAATCCATAGGAACCTTTGATACAGGAGCTACTATCCAAGCAATTGATGATAAAACTCGACATGCTGGAATTAATAATGAAGACTGGGGCATATGGCAGGATATGATAGGAGGCACATATGATACAACTAATGGATCTACATCTGATAACTGGCAATCCTATTTATTTGGTGCTGATGGAGTATGGGAAGCTGTTCTTACAGGTAATAAATGGTCTGAAAATATAATAAAAGCAGATGTAGCAGGAGCATGGGTCAATTGGAATCAAGCTATAACAGGAATAGCTGCTGGAAAACTTGTAGGCACATTTGATCCTAATCATTTTACTTGGCAGTCAGTAGCTCAAGGGGTAAGTATTGAAACAAGAGCATTTATGCAAATGGTAGAAAATAATGAAACCTCAAAATTACAACAATTAAATATACCTTGTGTTGAGATAGGAAAAACCACACTTACTGGAAGTATCGGAACACCTGGACAGGCTGGATATTTATCTGTAAATATGAATGATGTCACATTTTTTGCCTATTCTACAGGTGCCCCTCCAAAGATATGGGCATCAGCAGCAACAAATAATAATCCTAATGGAGGTGTTAGTGGAAATTATATAAGTGATCCAAATATAGGAACAACTGTTCGTTTAAATGGCAATGGATTCAATAATGTGAATTTTACTGTACAAAAATGGCAAAATAATATGTGGGGAGCCAAAATAGATGGTCAAGGAACAGTAGGTGGTTACAATATAAATATGAAAGGTGCTGCTGCTGGTGGATATGCAAATGGTGGATTTAGAGGAACAGCATCTGGCATAGCACAACCAAGACAATAAAAAGGAGGATAAAAAAGATATGAAATCATCAAAAATACTAGCTATTGCATTGTTAACACTTTTTCTATGTGTTCCATTTTCATTTGCAAAAAGAGTTGTAAAAATAGGTGTAGTAGATATGAGAAAGGTATTTAGAGAATCTAAGATGGCACAAAAATTAGCAAATGACTTTTTTAAAGAGGTTCAGACAAAAAAAAGACAAGTAATACTAAAAGAAAAGCAATTAAAGAGCAAAGAAAAGAAATTTAAAAAAGAGGCAAAAAGTCTCTCCAAAACTGAAAAAGCAAAAAAATTAAGAACACTTAGACAAGAGGCAAAAGAACTTAAAAACATGAAAAATGATATAGAAGATCAGCTAAGGACAAAAAGACAAAGAATAAGAATAAAAATTATGACACAAATTAGAAACATAATAAATGATTATGCCAAAAAATATGGTTATACTATTATCTTACCTAAGGGTATGCTTTTATATTCTCAAGATACAGTTGATATAACAGATAATATAATAAAAGAACTAAACAAATTAAAAAAATAAGCTTAATCTTCATATTCTTTGGATATAGCTTTTAGTATATCCAAACATGAAAAAAATGCCTCTACTATTGCGGGATCGAAATGTGAGCCTTTATTTTTTTCTATCTCTTGAAGTACTCTGTTTTCAGGCCAAGCATCCTTATATGACCGTTTAGAGGATAAAGCATCAAATACATCTGCAAGTGCCACCACTCTTCCAAAGATTGGAATTTCCTCGCCTTTTTTAGGCCTTGCTTTACCATCCTGCTCAAATCCTGGTAAAGGTCTTCCTGTGAATGGATGAACATATCCGGGATAGCCAGTGCCATCCCATTTTTCATGGTGATTAAGAGCAACTTCCATCGCTGCCGTATCAAAATCAGACCGTGCATCATAGAATAATCTTGCTCCTAAATAAGTATGAGCTTTCATTATTTCAAATTCTTGATGTGATAATTTAGCAGGTTTCTTTAAAATAGCATCGCTAATACCTACCTTTCCTACATCATGAACCATAGCAGCCATTCTTAGGACATTCTTCTGTTTATCTATTTCATCTTCATCATATCCATGTTTCCTAGCCCATGCTTCAAATATCTCTACAGAATAAGCTCCTACTCTATTTACATGAGCTCCTGTCTCTTTAGGATCTCTTAACTCAGCCATTCGAATCATCCTTAATATTAAATTCCTTGTCATTTGTGCCTTTTCAAGTGCCAAAGCGGCTGCTTCTGAAAAATGTAGAATATAAGGCTCATCTGTAGGATCAAAAGGAATAATTTCTCCTTTTTCATCCTTGGCATTTATTAGCTGTAATACACCTACAAGCTCGTTTCTCTGATTTATCATGGGAACAGTTAATACAGATTTTGTTCTATAGCCTGCCTTTTCGTCAAATTTGGAATCAAATGAATAAGGGAGTGCTGTATCCAATTGGTATACATCTGGTATATTTAAAATAACCTTTCTACCTGACTTCATAAAAATTTCTGCAACATAGCCTGATATGGATTCTTTATTTATAGGGATAGAAAACTTTCGGTATATTAGCTTATTGCCCCTACCTAAGCGCTTTTGTAGAGTATTATTTTGAGTATAACTAAACTTAAGCCTATCACCATCTCGCAAATATATGGAACCAGCATCTGCATTAAAAAAAAGTCTTGCCTTTTCAAGTATCTTTTCAAGGAGAAGATCCAAATCCTGAATCTGATTCAGATCATTGATAAGCTGAAGTATATAATCCATTTTTTTATCTTGACTTATGAGCATGGTTCATTATTGTTTAAAATAATCTATTACACTTTGTATGATCATATCTATATCATATGTAGGTTTAAAATTTATAATTTTTTTGAGTTTCTCTATATTAGGACATCTACGCTGCATATCTTCAAAACCGGGCCCATACACCTTTTCATAAGGAATAAATTCTATTTCAGACGCGCTATTTGTCATTTGTTTAACTTTATAGGCAAGTTCCTTTATGCTTATTTCTTTTCCATTTCCTATATTAAATATATCGCCTTCTGCAGAAGATTCTTGCATAAGCCTTATAATAGCATTAACAACATCATGTACATGAATAAAACTCCTTGTTTGAGTTCCATCTCCATATACAGTAATAGGCTTACCTAAAAGAGCACTTCTTACAAATCGCGGAACGACCATACCATATTGACCAGTTTGTCTTGGTCCAACTGTATTAAAAAGTCTACCAATAACAACTGGCAGTTTCTTTTCCTCGAAATATGCTAATGCCATAAATTCTCCTATCGCCTTTGAACAAGCATACGCCCATCTTCTCTTTTTAACGTCTCCCATTACCCTGTTATCTGTTTCGGATAATGTATGTTCCATATGTTTCCCATAAACTTCAGAAGATGAAGCAATAAACACCTTTTTTTTATATTTATTAGCTATTCTCAATACTATTTCAGTTCCTTTCACATTTGCCTCTAAAGTATCAACTGGATGTTCCATTATAGTTTTTACCCCAACAGCAGCAGCAAGATGAAACAACTGATCTGCTTCTTTAATAAGAGAATCCATAATATCTTCATTTAATATAGTATCTATCACACAATGGAAATTAGAATGATTTTTAAGGTGTATGATATTTGATAAGCTCCCTGTCCACAAATTATCAATCACAAATACTTCATCACCCAATTTTAAAAATGCCTCTGCAAGATGAGAACCAATAAAGCCTGCACCACCTGTTATTAATACCTTCATAAATAGCCCCCTAATGAAACTTGCTATAATTGCTAAGTTATGTTTAGTATTAGCATATGCATATCATTGATGCAAAGATTATCTCTAATCAAGAAGTAGCTAAGCATATATATTTATTATCTATTGAAGCTTCAGATATTGCAAGCACTGCAAAACCAGGCCAATTTGTAATGTTAAAACTAAATCCTTACCTATCTTATATTCTGAGACGTCCATTTTCTATATGTCTTACTAATCAGCAAGGACACATATATATTCTTTATAAAATCAAAGGGAAGGGAACCCAATACATATCAAAAATGAGAAAAGGAGATAAAATTTCTGTAATTGGGCCATTAGGAAATGGATTCCCCATATTAAAAAATTATAATCAAATATTTTTACTGGGAGGAGGAATAGGTGTTGCGCCATTAATCTCATTACTTCCATATTATGGAAACAAATCAATATTTATAGCGGGATACAAATCAAAATCCACTTATATAAATATTGCGGAGATATTTAGGACTAAATATAAATATATTGTTGCAACAGAAGATGGAAGTATAGGATATAAAGGTACGTTAGTGGACTTATTTAAAAAATATTTGGATGAATATTTAAAAAATACACAAAACAAGATTAAAACAATAATTGTATCCTGTGGCCCAATATATATGCTCAAGAAGATATATAAAATAGCATATAGCATAAAAATTCCCTTATATGTATCTATGGAAACGTATATGGCATGTGGATTAGGTCTGTGCCAAGGATGTGTTATTAAGGGAAAAACAGGATATATGAGAGTATGTAAAGAAGGTCCAGTATTTAAGGCAGAATATATATGCTGGAAAGAACTGTAAATTTAGAAGTAAACCTTGGATTTTTAAAATTAAAAAATCCAATAATTGCAGCATCTGGTACATTTGGATATGGAGATGAAATAAGAAATTACATAGATATAAATAAATTGGGAGGCTTTGTAACAAAAGGGCTTTCTATAAGGCCTTCAATAGGCAATCCACCACCAAGAATATATGAAACCCCTTGCGGTATGTTAAATTCTATTGGTCTCGAAAATATAGGTATAGAAAGTTTTTTAAATAATAAGTTACCCATAATTAAAGACTTAAGTACAGCAATTATTGTTAACATATATGGTAAAACCATTGAAGAATATGGTGAAATTGCAAAAAGATTAAAGGGTATAAAAGATATTTCCGCAATAGAAATAAATATATCTTGTCCAAATGTTAAACAAGGAGGAATGATATTTGGTACAAATCCAAAAATTTCAGCTAATATTACAGAATTAGTCTTAAAAAATAGTGAAAAACCTGTTATTGTAAAACTAACACCAAATGTTACAGATATTGTAGAAATAGCCAAAGAAGTGGAAAAAGCTGGAGCTAATGCTATATCGCTTATAAATACTCTAAAAGGAATGGCTATAGATATACACAAAAGAAAACCTATCTTAGGAAATATATTTGGAGGCCTTTCTGGTCCAGCAATTAAACCTGTTGCTCTTTATATGACATACCAAGTGCTTCAATCGGTAAGTATTCCTGTAATAGGAGGAGGAGGTATAATAAGTTATACAGATGCCTTAGAATTCCTTATTGTGGGGGCAAAAGCAGTTCAGATAGGTACAGCTAATCTTATAAATCCACGGGCATGTATTGAAATTATAGACGGCATAAAAAATTATTGCATAATCCACAAAATAAAGGATATATCTGATATAGTTGGAAGTCTAAAAACATAGGAGGATAAATGACTATGAGAAAAAAGATCACAATAATAGGTGCAGGAAATGTTGGTTCTACTACTGCTATGAGAATATTTGAAAGAGAATTAGCAGATGTTGTACTTATAGATGCAATAGATGGATTAGCAGAAGGAAAAGCACTTGATATAAAAGAGTCTGCTCCTATTAAGAGACATGATATAAAAATTGAAGGATATACCAATGATTATTCTGCCTCAGAGGGTTCTGATATAATCATAATTACAGCTGGAGCTACAAGAAAACCTGGCATGAGTAGAGATGAATTATTAAATACAAATATGGATATTGTAAAAAATGTAACACAAAACGTAGTTAAATTCTGTCCAAATTCCATATTAATAATTGTTAGCAATCCTCTTGATGCTATGTGTCATGTAGCATACAAAGCAAGCAAATTCCCTCGTGGAAAAGTAATAGGAATGGCTGGAGTATTGGATTCTATTCGGTTTTGCACATTTATTGCTGAGGAACTGAATATATCTATAGAAAATGTCAATAGTATGGTGTTAGGAGGTCATGGAGATACTATGGTTCCTTTATTAAGGTATACTACTGCATGTGGCATCCCAATAACTCAATTGATAGACAAAAAGAAAATAGAGTCCTTAATTAAAAGGACAAGAGAGGCTGGAGCTGAAATAATATCATTAATAAAAACAGGAAGTGCTTATTATGCTCCCTCTTCAGCGGTAGTAGAAATGACAGAATCTATCTTAAAAGACAAGAAAAAAATAATGCCCTGTTCTGTATTATTAGAAGGTGAATATGGCATAAATGGAGTATTTTTAGGAGTTCCTGTAAAACTTGGGGAAAAAGGTGCAGAAGATATTATAGAAATAGATCTTAATAAAGAAGAAATAGATGCTTTGCACAATTCTGCAGAAGCTGTTAAAATTTTAATTAAAAAGATAGAGAAATTATGGCAAAACAGCACCTGATCCTTTTCCAAGAGGATAACCTTGTTGAATTGCTTTTTTGGTAAAATTATGAGCAAAATAAACAGCCTGAAAAAGGGGGGTCTTTTCTGAAAGAAATATAGATAATGATGTAGAAAACACACATCCGCTTCCATGGCTATTTGTTGCATTAATTTTTTTGTCTTTAACATAAAAAAACTTTTTGCCATTATATACCACATCTATAATGGCATCATTTGTTATATATCCTGTAATAACCACATTTGGACCCAAATCAAACAACCTTTTTGCAGCTTCTTCCATATCTTTTAATGTATTAATTTTTAAGTCTAAAAAAAATTCTGCCTCGTATTTATTAGGAGTTATAACATCAGCTAAAGGAAAAAGCCTATTTTTTAATATATCAACTCCGTCATTACTCAGCAGCTTTTTACCTACTGATGCCCTAACTAATGGATCCAAAACAATAGGTGAAAGATTATAATATAAGAGTTTGTCTGCAATTATATTTATAATATCTGAAGAAAAGAGCATCCCAATCTTAACTGAATCAGGTCTTACATCTTCTAACACTGTATCTAATTGTTTTGATATAAAATCTTTTGTAACAGGCATTATCTCTTTAATAGATACAGAATTTTGAGCTGTCAGGGCAGATATAATAGTAAACGGATGATATCCAAGTTTATAAGCAGTTTTAATATCTGCCTGAATTCCAGCACCACCAAAAGTATCAGAACCTGCGATTATTAATATACTTTTCATAAAGTTCTAAACACAAATCATTGATATAAGAAAAATTTTCAAGTTTCTTAATCCATTTTTCTGGTATATTCCTAATTCCAAGATATGCACCCGATATAGAACAGGCCATAGCTCCTAATGTATCTCTATCACCACCATGTAGAACAGCACAAAAAAGACATTCTTCAAAAGAGTCATAATGCTTAAGAAAAGAATAAACAGAAAAAGGCATAGACTCATGGACAGCAACACTTCTTCCAAGTTTTATAATAGCCATCTTAGGGCTTAAGTCTTGTTCAATCAAATCTTTAACAATCTTCATCTTATCTCTTATTTGATTTGTTCTTGAAAACTGGATCAGATATTCAATAAAATCTTCTCTAAAAAAATAGTCCTCAGGATGCATTTTAATAGCCATTGCTATTGCCATTGCCTGAACTGCTGCACCGTCTATACCCACAGGATGAGAATGAGTAACCAATGCAGAAAGTCTTGCTTTTTCATACAATACCTCAGGAGGCAAATCATGATAAAAAATACCAATAGGGGCTACTCTCATTGCGGCACCATTTCCAAAAGAGCCTTGACCATCAAATAACATGCTGGCTGCTTTAGAATAACTAATGCCTTTTTTTCTGACCATATCAAATACCGTGGGAGGTCCTGGTGCATATCCTCTCCATGGCTCTATATAGAACTCTATAGAAAATTTATCACCAAGATGTTTTTCTTCTATATCACCTATTTCTAAAATGGATTTTATTATAGCTATAGTCATAGCCGTGTCATCTGTATAATAAAGTTGTTCAGATTTCTCTATAACATAACAAAGTTCTTCCTTTGTTGTATGCAAAAATGCCTGTTCACCTATTGCATCACCAATAGCACATCCTATAATACTACCCAAAAATTTATCTTTAAGATCTATTTCTTTGTTCATATGCATCCAATGAAAGACTAATCAATCTGTCCAAAAGCTCAGGAAAAGATATACCAGCTTTCATTGCAGAAAGGGGAAAAAGACTATTTTCTGTCATTCCAGGAATGGTATTAACCTCTAATATGTAGATATCATTATTTTTTAAAATTGTATCAACTCTTGCCCAAACTTTGCATCCAAGAGATATAAATGCGATTTTTGCACATTTCTCTATAGAATTAACCAAATCAGATGAAAGCTCAGCAGGACATATCTCTTTTGTAGCACCTGGAGTATATTTTGCTTTGAAATCAAAAAATTTGTGTCCTTTTTCAGGAATTATTTCTATTAAAGGAAGAACCTCTAATTTCTCATTACCAATAATAGGAGCTGTTATTTCTCTTCCTTCTATATATTCCTCAATCAAGACTTCTCTTTCATAAGAAAAGGCATCTGCAAGCCCCTTTGTCAGCTCTATTTTATTGTCACATATACTAATACCAAAACTTGATCCTTCTGAAACAGGTTTTACAACCAAAGGCAAACCTATTTTATCTATTATATCAGATAATGAAAACTTTTGACTTTTCTTAACAGATATTCCTTTTGGTACCTTTAAGCCCATTGTTTGAAATATACCTTTAGAAATCTTTTTGTTCATAGCTATAGCACTTGAAAGCACATCAGATCCAACAAATGGTATATCAAGTATTTTCAAAAAGCCTTGAATACATCCATCTTCCCCAAATTTCCCATGCAAAAGAGGAAATGCAATATCTATTGCATATCTTTTTTCAAATATTATGTTTAAATCTTGACTAATATCTAAAAACAGAACTTCATATTTATCATGTTTATCTCTATCTAAGGCATTATATACAGCCATACCACTCTTTAAAGATATATCTCTTTCAGCAGACCATCCTCCAGCAATTATTGCAACTCTTATTTTTCGCATAATCTTATATGTGCAAAAACTTCTTTAATAGCCTCTTCAGGACTGGAAACAGAAATTATACCAGGAATATCCCATGTATTTATGCCTATGACTCTTTTTCCTGTCTTCAAAGCAAAAGCTATCTCACTTAAAGTACCATATTCTCCTCCAACAGCAATTAAAACATCACAGGCTCTAACAATCAAAACATTTCTCATTTCTCCTAAACCTGTAGCTATTGGTACACTTATATAAGGATTAGCATTTTCCTTTCTATTTCCTGGTAGAATCCCTACTGTAATCCCACCTTCCATATATGCTCCTTTAGAAGCATATTCCATCACACCAGAAAGTCCACCAGTTATTAATATAGCCTGATTTTTTGCAATAAGCCTTCCTAATTGTTCAGCAATGTCTAAAATCCGTTTTTCTGCTTTTGCTGCTCCTATAATTCCTATTACTATAATTTCTTTCATATATTTGTAAGATATCAAATTGTTTCTTTTTTTTAAAGTAATAGCTTGCTAACAGAAATACCCTTGACATGAAATAGGAAGTGATTATTTTTTTAGCGAAAAAGATAAAAAAACCTCTAAGAAAGGAGGTGAAATAATATGGCAAGAATGTTAGACTTAATTCCCCATAGGGGGTCTCTGTTGGGAAAAGATATACTGGATAGATTTGAAAGATTCTTTGAGGACTTTGGATTACCAAGTTTATTCGAAGAAAGAGAAGCATGGGTACCAGCATTTGATATAATAGAAAATGAAAAGGAATATATAGTTACTGCTGAACTTCCAGGTATTGACCCTAAAGATATTGATATAACCATATCTAATGGATTCTTAACTATCAAAGGTGAAAAGAAAAAAGAAGAAGAAAATAAAGGTGAAAATTATTACTTTATGGAAAGACAGTATGGGACATTTCAAAGAAGCTTCCATATTCCTGAAGAGATAAAAGTAGATGAAGTAGATGCTACATATAAAAATGGTGTGTTAAAATTAGTTTTGCCAAAAGCAGAAACCAGTCAGGTCAAAAAGATTGAAATAAAACATTAAATAAATTATAATACTTTTGATCTAAATAAGAGCGATGCTCTAAAAGGGCATCGCTCTTATTTTTCTGTCTTAAAAATTCCCAAAAAAGGAGTTAGAAATTGAGTAAAACAGGAGTAAAAAATTTAAGAAATATAGGTATTAGCGCCCATATTGATTCAGGCAAAACCACTCTTACAGAAAGGATATTATATTATACCAATAGAATACACTCTATACACGAAGTAAAAGGCAAAGATGGATCAGGTGCTACTATGGATTTTATGGAATTAGAAAAAGAAAGAGGTATAACCATTACTTCTGCTGCCACTTATTGTGAATGGAAAGGACATAGGATAAATATTATAGATACACCAGGTCATGTAGATTTCACAATAGAAGTAGAAAGAGCATTAAGAGTAATGGATGGTGGCATTCTTATATTATGTGCTGTAGGAGGAGTTCAGTCACAGACTATTACTGTAGATAGACAAATGAATAGATATAATATTCCAAGAATTGTATTTATAAACAAATGTGATCGTTCAGGAGCAGATCCATACAGGGTATTAAATGAAATGAGACAAAAATTGAATTACAATGCTATTTTTATGCAAATTCCTATAGGCTTAGAACACAATTTGTCTGGAGTAATAGATCTTGTAAAAATGAAAGCACTATACTTTAAAGGAACTTATGGAAAAGATGTGATAGAGGAAGAAATTCCTGAGGATCTGAGAAAAGAAGCTGAACAGAAAAGAGAAGAACTTTTAGATGTAGTTTCTATGTTTTCTGATGAACTTATGGAGGCAATATTTGATGAAAAAGTAACTGAAGATCTGATTAAAGAAGCAATCAGAAGAGGAACTATATCAAAAAAACTTATACCTGTATTTTTAGGCTCAGCCTATAGAAATATAGGTGTACAACCTGTATTAGATGGAATAAATTATTATTTGCCATCTCCAAGAGATATGCAAAATTCTGCGTTAGACTTGTCAAATCCTGAAAAGGAAATCCCTTTAAAAACAAATCCAGAACTTCCTCTTGTAGCCTTTGCATTTAAATTAGAAGTTACCCCTTATGGTCAGTTGACATATATAAGAATATATCAGGGAAAAATAAAAAAAGGAAATGACATCTTTATAAGTAGAACTGGACAAAAAATTAGAGTGGGACGTATTGTTAGAATGCATGCAGACAAAATGGAAGATATTGAAGAAGCATATGCTGGAGATGTAGTGGCTCTATTCGGAGTAGATTGTCATACTGGGGATACCTTTACTGATGGAAAAATAAATTGCACAATGTCATCTATCTTTGTGCCTGAACCTGTTATTTCTCTTACTGTTAATCCAAAAGATAAAAACTCTCAAGTTAAAATGTCAAAGGCATTAAATAGGTTTACAAAAGAAGATCCAACATTTAGAGTTCATATTGATGAAGAAACGGGAGATACAATAATATCTGGAATGGGGGAATTACATTTAGAAGTTTATGTAGAAAGGATGAAAAGAGAGTTTGGGATCAGTCTTACTACAAAGGATCCTGAGGTAGCATATAGAGAAACAATCACTAAAAAGGCAAATTTTGATTATACACATAAAAAACAAACTGGTGGTGCAGGTCAATATGGAAAAGTAGTAGGTTATATAGAACCAATTTCTGATAAAGATTATGAATTTACAAGCCAAATAAAAGGTGGGGTTATACCAAGTGAATTTATACCTGCAATAGATAATGGATTTAGAGAATGTTTGAAAAAGGGGGGACTCATAGGAGTACCCATTCAAGGAATAAGAGTTGTAATAACAGATGGAAAGTCTCATAGTGTAGATTCGTCGGAAAGATCGTTTCATTATGCAGCAATTGGTGCATTTAGACAGGCATATATAAAAGCAAAACCAATTATACTTGAGCCTATTATGAAAGTTTCTATTGAGATACCATCTGAATTCCAAGGAAGAGTTATGGCATCCATAAATCAAAGGAGAGGGATTATCTTAAGTTGCACAGAAAGTGGAGTATATACTACTATAGAAGCAGAGGTTCCTCTAAAAGAAATGTTTGGTTATGCCACTGTATTAAGATCCCTGACCCAAGGAAAAGGCGAATTCACAATGGAATTCTCCAGATATGAAAAAATTCCAGATAATATAAAAGAAACATTATTAAAAGAAAAAAGAAAGAAAAAAGGAGAAAATCATGCAAAATAGTCCGGCTTTTTTAAAAAATATCAATATGCAAGAGGGAGAGTTAGGACTTCTCTTAGGTGAAAGAGGTGCAGGAAAAACCTCATGCCTTATAAACATAGGTATAGAGGGGATGTTTAAAGGTGAATCAGTTCTGCATGTATCTCTTGATGACCTTCCAGATAGAGTTGAAAGTCACTATGAAGTAAAAATAAAAGAAGCTATAAGTCAAAGCAAAACTGAAAAAAATAAATTCCACGATATAGACCTTAAAAAAACCATATTGTCATACATGAATCAAAGCTTTGATCTGGAAAAATTGGCTTTTGCCATAAACAATCTTGGGTCCAGTTTTGGAATTATGTTGATAGATGGAATAGAGGATATTGATATAAATATATTTAAAGGAATAAAAAATATAGCAATGAAACATTATCTCAAAACATGGATTTCTTATCCAACCAGGAAATACTTAGATAATGAAAAAGATTTAAGCAGAATTTTTGATTTTATATTGGAATTACATGCTGATCATGAAAAGCCTTTTATTTTAATAAAAAAGACAAAAGACAAAACTACAGAGGAACTAAAATTAGAATTAAATCCTGTTACTTTTTTTGTAAAATAAGCACTATTATACTTTCTATTATCATCCACAATTGAAGTAGAAAAACAGAGATACCTATTCCTAAAAGAAGCCAATTTTGATTTTTAAAAGAAAAAGATATTTTCATTATTATAGACCAGCCAGTCATAATAATCATGAAAATCATGGGCATAGTAATATATATTATATTTGATTTTCTTTTTACTAAATATATAGTTATTACTAAAAGGGCCAATCCTGCAAGAAGCTGATTCACAGAACCAAACAGAGGCCAAAGTTTCATTGCTCCTTTACCACTACCATTACAAAAAGCAAGTGCTGCTGCACTTAAAACAGCAAATGCTGTGGCCCTATTTTTTTCTTGAAGGAATTTTATATTTAAGGCATTACTCAGTTCTACTATCACATATCTTTGTATTCGCGTAGCAGAATCTAATGTGGTCGCCGCAAATGAAACAATAAATACAGCCATTATTGCTAATGCGATAAATGGGGGTATACCAATAGATTCCATCATATTTGCTGATCCTTGAATAAACGTACCAATTTTATCTGACAGTCCATTAGCTGCTGTCCAGCTATAATAATGGTGAAAAAATGCCTGTTTTCCAAAAAAGATACTGCCATCTGACTCTTTTAACCCAAGCCCTATACCAGCAGCAACAGAAACGACTACCAATGCTGAAAGAACACTTTCCATCAACATACTTCCATATCCTATAAATAAAGCACTTCCTTCTGAATCACACTGTTTTGACGAAGTGCCAGAGCTCACTAAACTATGAAAACCTGAAATAGCTCCACATGCAATGATTACAAAAATAAAAGGTAATATTGGGGGAGCATCTTTTACATTTAAATTAAAAACAGGGGCTACTATACAAGGATGAGAAATAATTACCCCGATAGCTAAAAGCCCCATAGCAATAATAAGCTGATGAGAATTTATATAATCCCTTGGTTGCAGTAGAACGTGAACAGGAAGGCTTGATGCAAGCCATGCATTAAGTATAAGAACTAATACAATCCAAATAATGAGAGCCGTATTATAATCAAAAAACCTATCCAAGCTTATGGGAAAATAACAACCTATTATTATAGTAATGTACATTATAATTACAGCTAATATGCTGGGTAATATATAAGAAAAATTTTTTTTATATATGAGATAACCCAAACATATTGCTATTACTGCCTGAGACCAAACAGGTATAACAGCTATTGGAAAATCAATAAATAAAAGAGCCACAATTAAAGAAAATATAGCAATAAGCACTAATAATTCAAAAAATATTATCAAAAGAAATAAGATTCTTACTCTTTTACTTATAACATCTGCTGCAATATCACCTATAGACCTGCCCTCACTTCTAAGAGATATTACAAGTGAACCAAAATCATGAACTGCTCCCATAAATATAGAACCAAAAAATATCCATAAAACAGCAGGCAACCATCCCCATATTATACCGATTGCAGGGCCTACTATTGGCCCAAGACCAGCAATTGATGTAAAATGATGACCAAATAATATATGTTTATTAGTAGGGACAAAATCGTGATTATCCCTAAATTCCACGCTGGGGCAAATTCTTTGTGAGTCAATTTTAAATATCCTTTTGGCAAGAAACTTACCATAGGTATTATATGCGATCAAATAGCCCAATATCATTAATAAAATTAACATAAGAGAATTCATGGTCTAATCCTTGAGCTATGACCTTGAAATTGTAATTCATAAAGGAATCTAAATCGTCCCTTTCTGGAGATAAGTTCAGGCCATGTTCCTGACTCAACAATCCTACCATCTTCTAATACATATATACGGTCTGCCTTTATCACTGTATTTAACCTGTGGGCAGCAATAAGGATAGTACATCTTCCTATAAGATTATCTATGGTTTTTTGGATAAACTGCTCACTCTCGGCATCTAATGCAGAAGCTGCCTCATCAAGGATTAGGATACTGGGATTTATCAACAATGCCCTGGATATAGCTATTCTTTGTTTTTGTCCTCCGGAAAGCCTATCTCCTTTGTCACCTATTATAGTATCATATGACAAAGGCTGTTTTATGATGAATTCGTGGGCATGAGCTGCCTTTGCCGCTTCTATAATATTTTTCATATTTTTATCTGGAGCGCCATATTTGATATTATTTTCAATAGTATCATGAAACAGTACTATATCCTGACTAACAATACCTATTTGACGCCTTAAAGATTCAAGGGTTACATCCCTTATATCATATCCATCAATAATAATACTTCCGGAAGTAACATCATAAAAACGCGGGATAAGCTCAAGTAGGGTGCTTTTTCCAGAACCAGTTGATCCAACAAACGCTACCATCTCGCCAGCATTTACTCTAAAAGAAATATTTTTTAATACAGGTTTATTAGGATCATATCCAAAACTAACATTTTTAAATTCAATATACTCTTTATGTCTAGGAAGAAGTTTTGCCAAAGGCTTTTCTTTTATATCAGGCTCTGTTCCAAGAATCTCAAAAACCCTTTGCGTTGCCCCATGAAGGGTTTTTATGTCGTTATTTATCTTGGTCAATTTTTTTATAGGTTGATATATCTTAGAATATGCATATAGCATGGAAATAAGCTCTCCAAGAGTATGATGAAAATGGAGTCTTCCTATAATAAGAATTCCTGGTATAACTAAAAAAACTGTGACATCCATCATTGGTCCAAGGCCTAAGTGCCATTTTCTCCATCTTATTACTCTCTTATATACCTCTTCCGCAAGACTTTCAAATCGATCTGCCTCATGACCCCCTCTAAAAAAACCATGCACAACCTTTAAACATTGCAAGAGCTCTTGATAAGCAGCAGTTACATTAGCCATTGCATCTTGCATTCTCTTAGCGTGTGTTTTTACTTTACTTCCAAATAATTTCACGAGCCCCACAATTATTGGAACAATCATAAACATCAAAAAGGTCATTTTATAATCCATAATCAATAAGTAAGTAAGGAATACACATATAGTAAGAGGATGCTGGATAACACCAATAAGAATATTCGCTATATTATTTTGCATAATACCTATATCTGAAGTTGCTCTACCAATCAGATCTCCTGCCTTTTTGTTGTGGTAATAACTCAATGGAAGAGAGGCAAATTTTTTAAAAAGATCTATTCTTAATGACTTAACCGCCCTATTCGAAAAAGCTACTGCAGCCATACCGCTCAAATATGAAAATATAGATTTAAGCATTACAGATATAGTAGCAATAGCTCCAAGAATAAAGAGTAATTTATTAGGAGAAGTATTTCTTATAAGAACTATGTGAGTTTTATGCCATGAATGCCATGAATCAAAAACTATCCAAGTAATTTTCCAGGAAGCTGGTTCAGATCCTCTCTTCATACACTCGTCAATAAAGGGCTGAAGTAAATAAGCAGGGATTACCACAAATAAAGAGGCCAGCGCAGCAAAGATGATAGAATATATTATCATCCTTCTGTGAGGCCTTACATATGAGGCTATCTCTTTCCCAAGGATATATTCAAGCATACAAGATTATATAAAAGGGAGGCGATAAATAAACATGGCCGTGCATCCTCAATCGATCCATTGTCAAGAAACCACCTCTGACATAGGATAAGCGACAGCTCCTTCCATGGCACAGGCCTGCTTACTTACCGCTGCTTCCTTCCGGACCTGACGGGGTTCGTAAGAGACCTGTCGCATGGGGCTACTGCCACCTCCTAAATCAGAATGCGATCTCTTGCAATGGACCTCATGAGGCATTCGGCCCCGCATAAGCGGATTTCGGGTGCAGGGAACCGCTAACTCCCCGCCTAGCACGGCCAAGCAGATCATTCTATATCAACCCTCTTTTTTAAATCCTTGCCCACTTTAAAGAAAGGTAATTTTTTAGGCCTTACTTCTATCTGTTCCCCTGTCTTAGGATTTCTTCCTTTATATCCCCTATATTGCTTTACCTTAAAACTACAAAATCCTCTTATCTCTACCCTTTCAGAATTTACTAATGCCCTTTCTATTTCTCCAAAGAAAGTATTAACTACCTCTTCTGCCTTTGAAACAGGAAGATTTTGGGACTCTGCTAATAATTTTATAAGTTGCGATTTATTCATAATACCCTCTTTAAAAGCTTTCTTTTATAAAGTTATTGATATATTATTATTCCAATCTATAACAAGTCAAGCCAAATATATAAAAACCAGGAGGAGGTAATAATGGTTATATTAAACATTTATTATTCAGCTACTGGTAATACAGAAAAGATAGCAAAAGTTATTGAAAAAAGCGCAAAACAAATAGGACACGATATAGAAACATTAAAAATTCCTAAAACACAGGATAATCTGAACATAGATTTTCTGAAATATGATTTTGTATTTGTTGGTTCAGGAGTATATCAATGGCTTCCTGGTAAACCCCTGCAAGAACTTTTTACAAAATTGCTTAGACAATATTTTGAGAAGGGAGAAATCAAACCTTGTGCTCCAAGAAGAACCAATAAAAAAGCTGTGATATATTGTTCTTATGGAGGAACTCATACAGGTATAAATGAGGCTATTCCTGCAGTAAAATATATGGGACAATTATTGGATCATTTAGGATTTACCATAGTTGCTGAATGGTATTTCATTGGTGAATACAAGACCAATAAACTTGCTGAATTTTCATTAACAGGTAGATTAGGAAATATTGCAGGAAGACCTAATGAAAACGATTTAAAAGATGTCGCTGAAAAAGTAAAAGGCATATTAAAAATTTAAATTTACCCAGATTTGACTTTGTAAGGACAGTTTTTATTTCTACAGAGAATAAGTGTATGTCCATCTTTGTATCTCCTAATTCGAAGTACTTTTGTGCCACATTCAGGACATATTCCATCAACCGGCTCATCCCACATAGCAAATTTACATTTAGGATAATTGCTACATGCATAAAATTTCTTTCCTCTTTTAGTTAGCCTTTCCACTAATGTCCCATCACATCCTTCATTAGGACAATGAACCCCAGTATCTGCCAGTTTTTTTTCTTCCATCTTCTTTGTATTCTTACACTCGGGATAACCTGAACATGCAAGGAATAGACCGAATTTCCCTCTTTTTATTACCATAGGCCGCCCACAAATTTCACATATTTCATCAGTTTCCTCTTCTCTTCCCTCATCAATTACTATCTTTCCCTTTTCATCTCTACGAAAATTAGAAGTAAATTTACAATCTGGAAATTTGGAACACGCAAGGAATAGACCATTTCTTCCAGATTTAATAAATAATTTTGAACCACATTCAGGACACAATATTTCGGTTGGAATTTCACCTCTCATCTGTTTCTCTGCTTTTTTAAGTTCTTCTGAAAATCTCCTATAGAATTTTTTTATCACATCAACCCATCTTATTTTACCTTGTTCTATCTTATCCAAATAATTTTCCATCTTTGCAGTAAAACCTATATCCAATATATCAGGAAAGTTACCCATTAGAAGTTCTGTAACCAGAAAACCTAATTCCGTAGGTTTAAACCTTTTTTTTTCGTCTCTTATCACATATTCTCTATTATTGATTATCTCCAATATATTAGCATAAGTAGAAGGTCTACCAATTTCGTTTTTTTCTAAATCCTTTATCAAAGTAGCATCAGTGTATCGAGGTGGAGGCTGTGTAAAATGTTGAGATGGCTTAAACTCTAAAAGTTCCAATATCTGATTTTTTTTGATAATCGGAATATTACCCTTCTTTTCTTCTGGGTCATCTTCGTAAAGTATAGTAAACCCATCAAATAAGATTACAGAACCTGTTAGTCTAAAAATAGCATCCCCTGCTTTTATATCAACTTGAGTCTGCTCCATTATAGCAGGTGACATTTGACAAGCCAAGAATCTGTTCCATATAAGTTTATAAAGAGCCAATTGATCCTTTGTTAAGTATTTTGCTATCTTATCTGGCTCAAGTTCCACCATAGTAGGTCTTATAGCTTCATGTGCTTCCTGTGCTCCTTTCCTGCTTTTAAAACGATTAGGCTTTTGAGGCACATAATCTTTTCCAAACTTTTTATTAATAAAATCTCTTGCCATTAACAGGGCTTCATCAGAAATTCTAAAAGAATCGGTCCTCATATATGTTATTAAACCAGTCTGCCCCATTTCTCCTAATTCAATGCCTTCGTATAGGTTTTGAGCAATAAACATGGTCTTTTTTGCTGGAAACCCCAATTTTTTATAAGCCTCCTGTTGCATAAGACTTGTAGTAAATGGGGAAGGAGGATTTCTTTTCTTCTTTTTTTTGGAAATATTAATTACCTTAAATTGTTCCTTTTCTAATATGCTAATAATATCATTTACTTGACTTTCATTTTTAAGCTCTATTTTTTCATCTTTATATTTAAAAAGTTTTGCCTCGAACACATGCCCCTTTTTGTCTTTAAGAATAACAGATAATGTCCAATATTCTTCAGGTTCAAAAGAAAATATCTCCTTTTCTCTCTCACAAATCATTCTTAAAGCAACAGATTGAACTCTACCAGCACTAAGCCCTCGTCTTACTTTTCTCCATAAAAGAGGAGATATTTGATAGCCTACAAGCCTGTCTAAAATCCTCCTGGCTACTTGTGATTCGAATCTATCTTTATTAAGATCTTGAGGAGATGAAAGAGACTCTTTAACCGCCTTTTTGGTAATCTCGTTAAAAAGCACTCTATATATCTTTTTTTTGCTAACACTTTTATCTTTATTTAACTCTTCTGCTACATGCCACGCAATTGCCTCACCCTCTCTATCAGGATCAGGGCCAAGATATATTTCATCTACTTTTTTAGCAATCTTTCTCAATTCTTTTATTATTTTTTCTTTTCCTTTTATAATCACATATTCAGGAGTAAAACCATTATTTACATCAACTCCAAGCCTATCCTCAGGTAAATCTTTTACATGGCCAACAGTGGCCATAACTTGAAAATCAGTCCCCAAATATCTCCTAAGTGTCCTTGTCTTTGTAGGAGATTCTACTATAAGAAGTTTTTTTGACATTTTAACCTCGTATCTTTCTTATATACATCCTTCCAGGAAGCTGAACAACAGCTCCTTTTAACTCCATCTTTAGCAAACTACTTAATACCTCTGGAGCATCCATACCGGTATTTCTTATTATTTCGTCTATATGGACAGGATATTCACTAATATATTTATATATCAGTTGCTCTTTTGAATTTAGATCAAACGAAGCTGTTTTATTATTATCATGATGATGATCTTCTACCACATCTCGGATACCAAATTCTTCTAAAATATCTTGTACATCTTCTACAAGCTTTGCTCCTTGTTTTATCAAAAAATGAGTACCCCTACTTTTAATAGACTCTATGCTGCCAGGAATAGCAAAAACTTCCCTTCCTTGATTTAAAGCAAAAGATGCAGTTATAAGAGATCCACTCTTTTTTGTAGCTTCAATTACTAATACTCCCTTGCTAATACCACTTATTATTCTATTCCTTATTGGAAAATTTTTTGCTTCTGGATGCATTCCCAAAGGAAATTCTGTTATTATTGTGCCGTTTTTTTCTATACTCTCAAATATATTTTTATTATCTTTAGGATAGATAATATCAATACCTGTACCAAGAACAGCAATTGTATATCCTTTTGCTTTTAATGCTCCTTTATGAGCAAAGGAATCAATCCCACGTGCCATTCCACTTACTATACCAATACCAATCTTTGCAAGTTTATAAGAAAAATCCTCTGCCACTCTTAAACCATAAGAACTCGCATTTCTTGATCCCACAATGCTTATAAAAAATTGATCCTTTGGCAAAGGCTTTCCTTTTGCATATAAAATCATAGGAGGATAATCTATTTCTTTTAAAAGAGGAGGATATTCTTCATCATTGAAAGTTATAAGTCTTGCACCAAAAACTTGCAATTTCCTTACTTCTTTATCAGGATCAAGCAAAAATTCCTTTTTTATTATCCTATAAGCAAGCTCTTTTCTTATGCCTGTATCTAAAAGTTCATCAATATTGGCATTAAACACCTTTTTTGGAGAACCAAATCTATTAATTAAAGACAAAAACACATTATTCCCTACACCTTTTATCATTTTAAGACAAAGCCAAAAGTATTTCTCATTTGATAATAAGAAACCTGACATATCTTTCATCAATATCTTGAATTTCTATATTCTTATATTCATCACAAAATTCATCCCATAAAGAGGATAAAATTTTTTCAATGTCATATTCAAGCATATATGCACCTATTTCTTTTAGAAATATACCTTTAAACCCCTCCATCTTATATGGGAAAGCAGTGTCCTTACTTCGAAGTATTCTGAAAAATTCTTTCACCTGATCCATTGTTAATGCATGAAATCCAGGTTTCAAACCTAACAGCTTTCTTGCCCAAAAGGTAAATAAAAATGGATGAAAAGTAATTGTAGGGTCTGTTATAAGAGTTTTTTCAATAGGATGCAAATCAGTGATATTCTCAAAAAGTTTATCTAATAATTGTAGGTTAAAAAATATATTTTCACAGTACCTGAGTTCTGAAAGACTTTCAAAGAAACGATATTCTTCTCCCTGTTCAATTCCTACATAGTACATAGGTCTTTTTTTTAAAAGCCCTTTTATAATATTACCCCACTCCTCTCCCCAAAAGTCAGGAGATAACCCTTGTTTTTTAAACCAACTTTTTTTTAACCATTTTTCTACTTCCCATCGCAACTTTAATGTGAGACCAAAACCAACTCTAAATATAGAAACAAAAGAATTATGTTTTACAAGTTCTATAGCTTTGTGAACATTATTATTACAAACATCTTCAATAGCTATGTTTAGATATCCAGCCGCTTTTTTACATACCTTTATAATATCCTCAAAATCTGATATAAACAGAGCATCAGCAGATATTAGTTGATTACAAAGACCAACAAATTCAAGTCTAATTCTATCCATTAATATATTATCTTTGATACTGTGTATCATCAAATGAAAGATCCCTTTTGTCTGAAGTTGATGAATAGGAAAAACAGGTATTATTTCCCTTATCTCATTATCTACCACTATTATATCTGAATATTTATTATTTACAGACTGAATTAATTTTTCAGGATTAATAGGTGAGTATATAGATATGGCTTCTTCAAAAGGAAGAAAACCATATTCTGCAATCCTTACACTTCTAAGCCTGTACAATTCCTCCTCTGTAGATGCTGGAAGGATTGCTCTTGAGGTCATAAGAAGTGCCTGATATTTCAAAAAATTTTTTCCAGCTATAATCTTCAAAAGATCTTCCACTACATCTCTTAAGGAGTCATCTTTTATACGCATATAAAATGTATTATCCAGAGTGAAATAATCTTCTGAAAGCTCATAAACATTATCATCTGTAACAACCACTACCTCCAAAGTCCTGTAAAAAAAATAGTATGTAAACATCTCCATATCATCTGTTATAAGCCAATTTGCAAGTTTTTCCGCATCTGCTTCCATAAATCTTCTGAGCCAAATAGCCGCTCTATTCACATCAAATCTATCTCGATTCCATATTTCCATATCAAGAATATATTGCCACTGTTCTTTTGAAGCTAATTCTAAAATGGGGATAAAATCTTCTTCACCTATCTTTTTTAATAGCCAATAGAGATCTAAGGTTGTAAACTCCTGCACTATCTGTTTCGCATTTTTCTGTTCAAGTATAAAATTAACTATCCTTTCTGGAGAAAGAGAAAATAATCTTTCAAAAAAAAGCTCTCTTTTTCTTTCTAATATGGTTTGCCCTTTTCTTTTTAACTGGATAACTTTTTCAGTTTCTTTTTGCATATAAATCACCTGCTTTGAGCAATAGCTTTATTTAGCTCTTCAAAACCCGTATAAAAAACAGAAGGACTTGTTTTATGGTCTGGCAGTAAAACTATTGCTCTTTTTAATTTTATCATTTTTGATACTTTGCTTTCAGGATCATCTAAATCACCAAATATAATGGCATCAGTAGGACAAATATCCACACAAAATGGATTAAGACCTTTTTCTATTCTTTCAAAACAAAAATCACATTTCACAGGTTTTCCTATATCCAAGTCCATTTGCATTGCTTTGTAAGGACATACTTCAATACACTCTCCACATCCTATACATTTGTCTGTGTTTATAATTACTATACCATTTTTTCTCAATATGGCCTCTTCAGAACATGCATTAATACATGGGGCATCTTCACATTGCATACAAAAAACAGGAAAAATCCATCTTAATACATCAGGATATTTTCCCTCTATTTTATCTATTATCCTGATTCTATCTCCATTATCTTCATGCCAATTATTACATCCTACAATACATGCATAACAACCTATGCACCTTGCTACGTCTATATATATGCTATATTTTGCCATATTTATTATTCCTCCCTTATAGAACTTACTTCTTCGGGTGGCATAGTCTTTTTTATCTTTACCATTGTATTTTTAGTTATATCTCCTGTAATCTTTTCCCTATGTTCCCAATTATAAAGAATATTCACATTGACTCCCTCATTCAAACAAGGAAATTCAGGTAATCTTAAATCTCTGCATCCTTCCCACCAACCATGTTGCCCCATTATAGTATCTTTTCTTATGCCTTCAAAAAGCCAAGCAACAGCTTTCATTTTACCAAAAGGAGATTCTACCTCAATCCAATCCCCATCTTTTATATCATATTTATCTGCTGTCTCTGGATTGATTTTTATATAAGGATATTTTCTAAGCTTTCTTAACCATATAACACTTCTCATCCAAGAATGATGATTTGGGTAATCAGAATGTTCATCTGTAAACATTAAAGGATATTCCTGAGCCAAGTCTGGAGAATTTATTGGATCTTCTGTTTCTCCTTTATAAGTAGGAAGAGGCTCTATGCCATTCTTTTCAAGTATTAAATTGTATAATTGTACTTTTTTATGAGGAAGATTCTTAAATAATATATCATATCTTTGTCTCTTTTCCATAAATTCTGTTTTTGGGAGATATATCCCTTTTAAAGACTCCCCCCTTAATCTATCTATAGATATTCCTGTCGAACTGATATACTCATTAAGCATTGAATCATAATTTCCATGCCAAAAATCCTCTCCTATTCCCATTCTTACAGCTAAATCAAGAATAGCCTGAAGTTCTGATCTGGATTCATAAAGGGGATCTATAATTTTATTACAAACAGAAAGATGATTTAAGAGAATAGCAGCATCTCCTTTGTGTTCATATTTTGTTGCAGCAGGTAAAATTATGTCTACATATCTACTTGTAGGAGTTGGAACAACATCAATAAGCACGGCAAACTCCAATTTTTTTAATGCCTCTGCAACTGCTTTTGGATTTCTTGCTGTACTAATGGGATTAGAGCAAACAATAATCGCTGCTTTTGGTCTATATGGTTTTCCTGTGTTTATAGCATTTATCACGCTAACAAAATCTGCTCCTACCATAGCAGGACCACCCATCATTTTAGAAAAAACTCTATCAGCCCCTATTGCTCTGTTTGCTATTTCCTCTGGGATTCTATCAGCAAATGTATCTATATGAAGGCTTGATGATTGATAAAAAAAGACATTCCCTCCTGGTTTATCCAAATGTCCTGTAATTGCTACAAGTATAGGAATCGCTCTTGCAAAACTTATAAGATCTGCCTTTTGAGGAGCTTCAGTAAAACGTATACATGCCTTTTCAGTTTTTGCATACTCATGGGCAAGCCATATTATATCTTCCTTAGGAATACCAGTAATCTGTTCTGCCCATTCCGGAGTGTATTGTTGCACATGATCCTTTAACCTATCAAACCCATAACACCATTTAGATACAAATTCTTTATCATATAGCCCTTCTTTTATAATAATATTGATCATTGCTAAAGCAAGAGCTGGATCTGTTCCAGGTCTTATAGGTAACCACTTATATACTCGTTTATTGGCCGCAAGAGGTATAAACTGGGGATTTATTACTACAAGCTTTGCTCCTTGTTCTATCCTGTTTAAAATATGATAAGGAACAGTTCTCAGATTTACATTAGCAGATTCCGAACCCCTTCTTGCCGCTCCCCCTGCACCTCCACTTGTAAACCATTCAATGATAAGATCTGAATTTTCATAATCTGCTGTTGAATATCTATCCCCACCAACTGTACATATATGGTAAAAGAGTTGAGGAATAAAGCATACTGAAGGGCCCCACCACGAAAAATTTGGTGATCCAATTGCATGTGTAAATCTTACAAAAAGTTGATGATAAAGGTTGAACCATCCAGAAGCTTGACCTTTTACAAATATTATATATTCTGGACCATATTTTTCTTTTATCTCTATTATTTTCTCAGCTACTATATCAAGTGCTTTATCCCAATTAATTCTTTTAAATCTTCCCTCTCCCTTATTTCCTGATCTCATCAATGGGTATTTTAAACGATGAGGATTATATACCCATTTAACAGCAGAAAGTCCCTTTGCACAAAGGCCTCCCTTATTTAATGGATGATAAGGATTTCCTTCAACTTTTATAAATTTACCATCCTTTACATGGGCAAGTATTCCACAGCTATACCCCCCATAAAAACATCCATGACACATGGTAGGGATTATTCTTTCCATTTTATCACCCCTTAAAAGAAAAGTTTTCTATCAAGAATCCTATATTGAATAGCCTCTGCCACATGATCTAATTTTATTTCTGAACTTTCTTCAAGATCTGCAATTGTCCGCGCTATTTTTAGAATTCTTGTATATGCCCTTGCACTAATACCAAGATTTTCCACAGCATCTTTTAATAAAGACATGGATTGCTCATTTAACTTGCAAAAATGTTCTATATGAGATGATCCCATTTCTGAATTAGTAAATATATTTAAATCTTTAAATCTGTTTCTTTGAATCTGTCTTGCCTTCAGTACTCTATCTAATACTTTACGAGAAGAAGGGCCACTATGCCCTGAGGAAATTTGTTCATATGAAACAGAAGGGACTTCTACATGTAAATCTATCCTATCTAATAATGGCCCTGATATCTTTGATCTGTATTTTTGTATCTGCATAATAGAGCATGTACATTGATGAATCCTATCGCCAAAATATCCACACGGACATGGATTCATAGCAGCTACTAACATAAACTTTGCGGGATATGTTACTGTTATATTTGCTCTTGTTAAGGTCACAATTCTGTCTTCTAAGGGTTGCCTTAACACCTCAAGTACATTTCTCTTAAATTCAGGAAGTTCATCTAAAAACAGGACACCGTTATTTGCAAGACTTATTTCACCAGGTCTTGGAGGATTGCCTCCTCCTACCATACCTATATCAGATATTGTATGATGAGGAGAACGGAATGGCCGCCTCTTAATAAGCCCCCCCTCTTTTGCAAGAAATCCTATTACACTATATATCTTAGACGTTTCAATAGATTCTTCAAAACTGAGAGAAGGCAATATTGTTGGAAGCCTTTTTGCAAGCATAGTTTTTCCAGAACCAGGAGGGCCTATCATAAGCAAATTATGTGCTCCAGCAGCTGCTATCTCCAATGCCCTTTTTGCATTTTCCTGACCTTTAACATCTTTAAGATCTAAATCCCATTTAAAGTTTATCTCAATACTATTGTCTTCTTTTTTAAAAGGGACTATACTTTTATTACCATTAAAAAATTCTACTATATCTGAAAGGGTGTGAATGGGAAATATGTTAATTCCATATATAACAGAAGCTTCTGAAGCGTTTTCAAAGGGAAGAAATACCCCTTTTATTCCAGAATGCTTTGCTGACGCAACAATAGGCAAAATACCATTTACAGGCCTAACAATACCATCTAATGAAAGTTCTCCCAAAAACAAATATCTATCAAATTTATTATCATTTATAAGTCCTGTAGCAGAAAGTATGCCAACAGCAATAGGCAAATCAAAAGCTGAACCACTTTTTTTTATATTGGCAGGAGCAAGGTTTACTGTAATTCGGTCAGAGGGAAAATGATAACCAGAATTTTTTATAGCAGATTTTACCCTATCCTTGCTCTCTTTAACAGCCCCTTCAGGAAGACCAACAGTAGAAAAGGAGGGGAGTCCATGGGATATATCCACTTCTACCTCAACTATATAACCATCAATCCCTATCACGGCCCCACTTAGGACCTTTGCTAACACCTTATTATCCTTTTTGGTTATTTTACTTTACTTTTAACATAGAAATTTATATATATCAAATTTCTTTAAGTTTAAAAAGGGAGGAAAAAAATAATGGCAAGGATTACAGTTGAAGATTGTTTAGAAAGGGTAGAAAATCGTTTTGAGTTAGTTCATCTTGCCATAAAAAGGGTAAAAGAGCTAAAAAAAGGAGTTTCACCTTTCGTGGAATGTGATAATAGAGAAGTAGTAACAGCTCTTAGAGAAATTGCGGCAGGCAAGGTATTTCCTATAAGACCGGGCGAAACATTACCCTATCATGAAGAAAAAACGGTGCTTTCTAAACCTGAAGAACTTATACCAGAGCAAATAGAGCCAACAATTGAGCAAGCATCTTCAGAGGTAAGAAATGAATAAAAAAGATTACTATGAAATATTAGGAATCCCCAAAGATGCTACAGAAGAAGAAATAAAAAGAGCTTACAGAAAACTTGCACTAAAATACCATCCTGATAGGAATCCAGGCGATAAAGAGTCAGAAGAAAGATTTAAAGAGATATCCGAGGCATACAAAGTATTAAGTGATCCTGAAAAAAGGCATATATATGATATATATGGCCATGAAGGCCTTGAAGGACAAGGATATTCCACTGGTTTTTCAGATATTGATGATATATTTTCTGCATTCAGCGACATATTTGAAGATTTCTTTGGTTTCAGAAGCACAACAAGAAGACAACGATCGAGACAGGGCAGAAGTCTAAGATATGATATTGAAATAACCCTTGAAGAGGCCTTTAAAGGGACAGAGAAAGAGATCGTTTTTGAAAGATTAGAAAAATGTCATTATTGCGATGGAATAGGGGGTAAAGGTAGACAAATATGCCCTGCTTGTAATGGAATGGGTCAAATAACAAAATCCCATGGTTTTTTCCACATTAGCACTACATGTCCTACTTGTAATGGAGAAGGCTACGTACTTACAGAACTATGCCCTGAATGCAAAGGTAGTGGAACCATAAGAAGAAAGAAAAAAATGAATATAAAAATTCCTGCTGGAGTAGATAATGGTATGCAGTTAAGAATAAGAGGCGAAGGAGAGCCAGGAGATTATGGAGCACCAGCAGGAGATTTGTTTATTGTAATTCATATACAAAACCACACATTTTTTTCAAGAAAAGGAGAGCATCTATTTTGTGAAATACCTATATCTTTTGTACAAGCAGCATTGGGGGATAAAATTAAGATACCCCTTTTTGATAAAGAAGAGATAACAATTGATATACCTCCTGGCACTCAGCCAGAGGAAATAATAAAAATATCTGGAAAAGGCATGCCGATCCCACGATTTAATAGAAGAGGAGATCTATTTGTAAAAGTAAAAGTCCAAATTCCTAAAAACCTTAATAAAAAACAAAAAGAACTTTTACAAGAATTTGCAAAAACAGAAGGTATAAAAATTAAAGAATCTCAAAAAAAGAAAAAAGGATTATGGAATAGGATGATTCACTAATGGAAAATGAAGCAAAAAAAGAATTAGAAGAAAAAATATACGATATTATCCATGAAAGAGGCGGAAATATAAGGGCCTATAAAGGCTTAATGTTTGATATATGGAAGTACCTCAGACATATGCTTGGCTTTATGACATCAAATCTTGTTATGGAAAGGGTTCTAAGAGCTGCAAGCGAAAAATTTCCTGATTTTAATATAGATATGACAAAGGATGGCCCAAATATTGAGGATATAAATGATTCTATACAAAATATAGAAGCCTTGAAATTTTGTATTAATTATGCCATAGACATCATGGAGAAATTGGCAGGAGATGTGTTATTAAAAGGGCTTTTAAGGCGTTTAAACCATAAAAAAATACCAGATGAAATCCTTTAGGGAACAACTATTTCTGGAGGTTTATAAGACTTTATCTCAGAGAGAGCCCCATGAATTTTTAGAAGGGGTATTTGAGATCTTAAGAGATGAATTCTCAATCGATATAGCTATAGTTTGGATAATTGGTTATGATTATAAGATATCTTATCAATGGATACGTCCTGAATGGTATTCCAAGGTAGATATTATTGACAAAGAAGCCAAACAGCTACTTCCATCTGAAGGGGATAAAGGAAAATTTTTTTTAGAACTTAACCCTTCTATAAGAAAAGCCTTGATATCGGCACAGTCTATCTATCTCTCTGATCTATCCAGAGTAGAAGATCATGGAGCAAAATTAATATATAAATATGGCATAAAATCTGTTCTTATTATCCCGCTTGTTACTGAAGGAGATGAAAAAGTTGTTTTGTGCATCATGAGTGGCAAGCTAAATGCATTCAAAAAAGAAGAAATAAGATTTTTCGAAGAAATAAAAAAAGGTTTTGCTGCTATATCTAAGGTATGGCTCTATGAAAACAGACTCAAAAGAATTAATGAAAATCTAAGAAAAAATATTGAGGAAAAGACATATGAACTTAGAATTTTATATGAACTCACCAGAAAATTAAGCTATACTTTAAGCTACGATGAACTATTGAGACTCATGGCAGAACACCTATATAGAGTAATGAAATATGATGTGGTTGCCACTCTCCTTGTAATTGACGAAGTAGAAAAATTAGTTATATATCCGGTGCGAGAACTATCTGAAAAAATTAAAGAAAAAGTTCAAACTAATGTTATTGATGCCTTTTATAAATTGGGGGGGAAAAAGCTAACAGAACTACAAATAATATTTAAGGATCCAATAAATAAAGAACAAGCCACCATAGAACATTTGGACTCTATATTTCAGGTCCCTCTTATGTCTGCAAAGGAATTTAAAATAATAGGACTCATATTTGTAGGAGCAGAAAAAGAAGAAGCATTTACAGAAAGTCAAATAAAACTCATATATACTGTTGCACATCATGCATCCGAATCTATTCAAAAATTAAGAAGCCTTATTGACTTAGAACAAAGGAGATTAGAAACCATATTAGAATTTATGCAAGAAGGGGTTATTCTTTTAGACAAAAATAAAAGAATTGTGTTTTCTAATCCAAGTGGCACCCAGTATCTTGCTGAATTAAGTGGTGTAGGAAGAGGTGAAGTATTAAATAAATTGGGTTATGTATCAGTAGAACAACTATTTGCTCCATTACCTAAGGGGCAATGGCATATACTTACCATTGGCAAGCCTGAAATGAGAGTATTTGAAGTGGGAACCCGTCCTATTGGGGAAGGGCCAGAGCAAGGTGGATGGATTATGGTTTTAAGAGATGTTACAGAACAAAGAAAAACTCTTATAAAATATAGAAGAGCATTGGAAGGAGCAATATCTGCTTTAGCTACTGCAATAGAAAAAAGAGATCCGTATACAGCAGGGCACCAAAGAAGAGTTGCAGAACTTGCAAGAGCTATAGCAAGAGAAATGAAGTTGTCTGAAGATCAAATTCAATGTGTTTATATGGCAGCTTTACTTCATGATGTTGGAAAAATATCAGTTCCTTCAGAGATATTAAGTAAACCGGGTAGATTAAATGAACCAGAGTATCAAATAATGAAATTTCACCCGGTTGTAGGATACGAGATACTTAAAGATATAGATTTTCCATGGCCTATAGCTGAGGCAGTTTTATATCATCATGAAAGACTTGATGGTTCTGGATATCCTAATGGTCTGAAAAATGGAGAGATACCTCTTGAATCAAGAATATTAGCTGTTGCTGATGTAGTAGAAGCAATCTCATCACACAGGCCTTATAGACCAGCTTTAGGAATTGATGCAGCTATTGAAGAAATAAAAACTCATAAAGATAAATTATATGATCCCCAAGTTGTAGATGCATGTATAAGGATACTAAAAGAGGGAAGATTTAAATGGAAACAACAGGCATAACTTTACATTAACAGACAGATATAGTAATAATTCTGGCAAAAAAGAGGTTTTAAGATATGTTAAGTGAGGAAAAGAAAGAAAAATTCAGAAAAATTCTTTTAGAAAGACTCAATACCCTCCTAAAAGAGGCAAATAAAACAATGAGTGAAATGGCAGGGGATGTAGAAAATTATCCTGATCCTACAGATAGAGCAGTACTGGAATCTGATAGAAATTTTGAATTAAGGATTAGGGATAGAGAAAGAAAACTTATAAAAAAGATCAAAGAGGCATTAGAAAGATTGGAAAACGGCACATTTGGCATATGCGAAGAGTGTGGTGAAGAGATTTCAGAAGAGAGGCTGATGGCAAGACCTGTAACCACTCTTTGTATAAAATGTAAAGAGCGGCAGGAGAAGGAAGAGAAACTACGAGGGGAATAAAGGATAATTTGCATTATATTTAGAGGTATGGCCGGTAGATTACAGCAGCCGGCCTTTTTTATTTGGAATGAATAAAAAAAGGCCAAAAGAAATAATCACTACTCACATAAACGCAGATTTTGATGCATTATCCTCTATGCTTGCAGCCAAAAGGCTTTACCCAAAAGCAGAATTAGTTTTCCCAGGATCTCAAGAAAAAGGAATAAAAAATTTTTTGCTCCATTCCGCTTCTTATCTATTCAATTTCCTAAGATTAAAAGAGATAGAGTTAGAAGAAATAAGACGCCTTATTATTGTAGATACAAGACAAAAAAGCAGGATAGGAAAATTCTCAGAACTAATAGAAAAAAAAGGAGTGGAAATCCATATATATGACCATCATCCAAAATCTGGGGATGATATAAAAGGGGATATAGAAATAATCAAAAGGGTGGGAGCAAACACAACTATAATGGTTCAAATATTAAAACAAAGAGGAATTAATATAACCCCTGATGAAGCCACAATAATGTGTCTTGGCATTCATGAAGATACAGGCTCTTTCACATTTTCCTCTACCACATCTGAAGACTACGAAGCTGCTGCTTGGCTTACAGCCCAAGGTGCAGATCATAATATTATATCTAATATGTTAACAAGAGAGCTGACAATAGAACAAATATCTCTGCTAAACGAACTTATCCAATCTGCCAAGAAATATAAGATAGATGGGATAGAAGTGGTAATATCCAAGATAATAAGAGATGAATATATAGGAGACTTTGCTGTCCTGGTTCATAGATTAATGGATATGGACAATATAAATGTAATATTTGCTTTAGCCCAAATGGAAGACAAAATATATCTTGTAGCCAGAAGCAGAATAGATGCCGTAAATGCTGCTGATATTGTAAAAAGATTTGGTGGTGGAGGACACTCATTTGCGGCATCAGCTACTATAAAAGACATGACGATAAATCAAGCTGAAGATCTATTAATTGAAACATTAAGAAAACATATAAATTCCATTATAAAAAAGGCAAAAGATATAATGTCGTCACCTGTTATTAGTATATCTTCAAAAGAGACACTAAAGAAAGCTGAAGAGCTTATGAACAAATTCAGTATAAATGTACTACTTGTTATGGAAAAAGGCAAACTTATGGGCTACATCACAAGACAAGTAGTAGATAAAGCCAGATTTTTTCATCTCGAACATATGAAAGTCAAAGAATACATGAACATAGAATATCCTATTATTCATCCAGATGCATCCATAAAAAAAGTGCAGGATATCATAATCAGAAATAGGGTAAGAGTAGTACCAGTGGTAAAAGATGAAAAAGTAGTTGGTGTCATAACACGAACAGATATACTAAATTTTTTTATGGAAGAACCTCATTATTATACCCTAGTAGAAGAAAAAGAATATGCTTTTAAAAAAGATATGAAACGTCTTTTAAAAGAAAAATTGCCAGCGCAGATAATAAAGTTGCTCAAAGATTTTGGTAATATAGCAGACCTGATGGGGTATAATATCTATCTCGTGGGAGGATTTGTAAGGGATCTTATATTAAGAAGGAATAATTTAGATATAGATATTGTAGTAGAAGGGGATGGGATAAAATTTGCCAGAGAATTTGCCAGACATTTTGAGGTTAAAGTAAATATTCATAAAAGGTTTAGGACTGCTTATATTATATTTCCTGATGGATTTAAAATAGATGTGGCAACTGCAAGAATGGAATATTATGAATCTCCAGGTGCATTACCTATAGTAAAAAAAAGTTCATTAAAATTAGATTTATATAGACGTGATTTTACAATAAACACCCTTGCTATAAAATTAAACAAAAAGGAATTTGGTACTATTATAGATTATTTTAATGGAATGCGAGACATAAAAGATAAAGTTATAAGAGTATTGCATAATCTCAGCTTTGTTGAAGATCCTTCCAGGATATTAAGGGCTATAAGATTCGAGCAACGATTTGGTTTTAGAATAGGTAAGCTCACTTTATCCTTGATAAAAAGTGCAATAAAAATAAATTGTTTTGATTTAATAAATGGAAAAAGACTATTTCATGAACTTCAACTTATCCTTATGGAGGAAGATCCATTAATGGCAATGGAAAGAATGAATGAACTGGGAGTTCTTAAAGCACTTTCCCCGTTATTTAAATGGACAAGAGAACATAAACGAATATTTGAAGATATAAAAAATACTATTGCATGGTATAATTTATTATTTCTTGAAGAATCTATAGCTTCTTGGAAGATCTACTGGCATGGTTTAACATATCATTTATATATGGAACAACTATCTACTTTGTATAAAAAATTTGAAATGAATGAAAAACCATATATAAGTATGTTTGATCAAAGAAAAGGACTTGATGATGTGATAAAAAAACTCATAATAAATCAACTTAGCAATTATGAAATATATAAAATACTGCATCAATATGATACAGAAACATTGCTTTTTATTATGGCAAAGGTAAAAAATAAAAAACTAAGAAAAATTATGTCTAATTATTTTACCAAGTTAAAACACACAAAACCTCAAATTACAGGCAAAGATCTTATAAAGATGGGATTTAAACCTGGGCCTATTTTTGGGAAAATCCTTGAAACAGTATTAGAAGCTCGAGCAAATGAGGTTGTTAAAAACAAAGAAGATGAAATAAAATTAATTCAAGAAATATTCAAAGGAGAGATTAAAAATGAAAAACAGGGTTGTTAGCGGAATTAGACCCACAGGGAAACTCCATCTAGGACACCTTCATGGTGCATTGCTTAACTGGAAAGAACTGCAGGATAAATATGACTGTTTTTATTTTATAGCTGATTGGCATGCCCTGACCAGTGAGTATGCAAAACCTGATGTGATTAAGCAAAGTACAATAGATATAATTATAGATTGGCTTGCAGTAGGACTTGATCCTAAAAAATGTACATTTTTCATACAATCTCAGATAAAAGAACATGCTGAATTACACCTTATATTTTCTATGATAACTCCTATACCATGGCTTGAAAGAAATCCTACATATAAAGAACAAATGCAAGAGCTTAGCACTAAAAATCTTAATACATATGGATTTCTTGGATATCCTGTGCTTCAAGCTGCAGATATTCTTATGTATAAAGCTAATGCTGTACCAGTAGGAGAAGATCAAGCACCTCATATAGAACTAACAAGAGAGATAGCCAGAAGATTCAACTTCCTTTACAAAAAGGTTTTTCCAGAACCTGATACACTTTTAACTCCTACCTCAAAACTTTTAGGAATAGACAGAAGAAAGATGAGTAAGAGTTATAATAATGCTATATTAATAACAGAATCAGCAGATATAATAAGAAAAAAAGTCAGTCAAATGATCACAGATCCACAAAGAGGTAGGAAAACAGATCCTGGGAGACCAGAAATATGCAATGTTTTCTCTTTTCATGAAATATATACACCAGAAGAAAAAGTAAAAGAAATTGAAGAAGCTTGCAAAACAGCAACAATAGGGTGTGTTGAATGCAAAAAAATTATGGCAGAAAATTTAAATAAAGGACTTGAACCAATTAGAACAAAAAGAAAAAAGCTTGAGTCAAACATGGATTATGTAGAAAATATTATAAAGGAAGGCAATAAAAGGGCAAAAAGTATTGCTCAAGAAACTATGCAAGAGGTAAGAAAAGCAATAGGAATATGAAAAATACAACAGAAAGACCTCAAAGACTAAATCACATTCTTGCAGAAGCAGGACTTACCTCCAGAAGAAAAGCAGACAAACTTATAGAACAAGGCCGTGTTATTGTAAATGGACAAGTTGCAAAGCTGGGTATGAAAGTGGTGTGGGGAAAAGATATTATAAAAGTAAACGGCAGAAAAATACCAGATCCACCAGATAAGATATATGTAATATTAAATAAGCCTTTTGGTTATATATCATCTCTAAAAGATCCAGGGGGAAGACCTGTAGTAACAGAGATATTAACGGAGATTAAACAAAGGGTGTATCCTGTAGGAAGACTTGATTTTGATACAATGGGGCTTTTGCTTTTAACCAATGACGGAGAATTAACTTATAGATTAACTCACCCAAAATTCCAAGTGCCACGAACATATAAAGCAACTATTGCAGGAGAAATCAGGAATGATGTCTTAAATATTATAAGAAGGGGTTTAAGATTGCCTGATGGCCCTATAGGCAAAGTAAAACTTAAATTGATATTTAGTAATGATAACCAAAGTATAGTTAGGATAACGGTTTATCAAGGAAGATCAAGAATGGTTAGGCGTATATTTGAGGCAGTAGGCTATAGAGTAATTCATTTAATAAGAACAGGCTTTGCTAATATAATGCTTGGTAATCTGAAAGTTGGAGAATATAGGTATCTTGAAAAGTATGAAGTGGAGTCATTAAAAAAATTTGTAGGCTTGAAATCAACTTAATACTACAATGTGTATCAAGAATTAAAAAAATTAATATAATGAAATTAATTGTAAGTCTTTGCAATAAAAAGGCATCCGTTAACAAAGAAAGAGATACCAAAATGTTGTATCCTAATGTATTTTTATTAGAAGTAGATACAGAGAAAGAGCAAGTTAAGCCTATTAAGATTAATTGGTGGACATGGAAACCAAAAGGAATAACTGGCCTTGCCCCATATAAAAATGGTTTTCTTTGCCTTCTTCAAGCAAAGTCACATAAACTTTTTTATATTGATAAAAAATATACTTTAATAAAAAAATGGAAGCTAAACAAAGTTAAAGATGGTCATTCTATAGTAGTATACAACGAAAAAATATATATTGCCTCTACCGGAAACGACTCTATTGTGGAAATGCATCCAGATACCAGTACAGAACAGATCTTTTGGCAAGCTAATAATAATAAAAAAGATACAATACATTTAAATTCGATTATATGGCATGAAGATGAAATGATTATAAGTGCCTTTGGCCAAAAAAGTGGAGATAGGTGGATCACAGCAAAAAATGGCTTTTTAAAAAATATTCATAAAGATAAGATCATAAAAAACCATCTGTTTCATCCTCATACTATCTTAAAAACTTCTGATGGAATATTTTTTTGTGAGTCAGCAAGAAAGAGAATTGTAAATCTTGATAATAATAACATCTTATCCTTAAAAGCAGGATATGTGAGAGGACTTGCCATCACGGATGAGGAAATTGCTATTGCTATATCTCATGCCAGAAAAAGGTCAAAGTCCACTGGCAAACTCAATGATATGGATGATGAACTTATGAAATCTTTTCAAGTAGGTTGTGGAATAAATGTATATAAAAGATATGGAAATGAGATAAATAAAGCAAAATTTACAAAATTTATTGATATCTACCCTTTTAGCAACGAGATATATGATTTATTGCTAATCTAATTGCCTAAGACCCTCTTAAGTATATATTCTGCCCTATGACGAAATGTATGTTTAGATAAGGCTCTTTTCATACTTTTATCTGCAATTGATATGGCAATATTTTTTTCTTTCAAGAAATATTTGATTTTTTCTAAAAGTTCACCTATATCAAAAAATGTTATTATTTCATCTTTATAAAACAGATTATAAATGGATCTTTTATAATCTACTATCTGAAAGTTACCAGATCCTGCTATCTCAAATACCCGTGGATTTACTCCTTCTTTTGATTGAGGATGATGGATATTTATATTTATTATGGTTTTATTATAAATTTCATTAATCTCACTTGGAAAGAACCTTCTATTTTGAAGAACTGATTCATATAAAAAAGGAAATCTTCTTTTATATAGCTTATTTTTAAATAAAGAAAATGGGCCAAACACATAAAATTTTATCCTATTAACCCTACAGGCCTCTGCTATTTTGTCTAAAGGCTCATATCTTTCTATATGCCCTGCACCCACAAAGCTAACTTCATACATCTTCTGTTTGTTTTTTCTAAAATATATGTCCTCGTCAAATCCATAAGGAAGGAAATCTGCCGCTTTTATTCTAAGCATGTCAGTAGGTTCAAAGACAAAAATCTTTTTAAATAAATTTATTGTTTCTAATCTGGTTGCTACTCTTTCTACAGAATCCACAAGCCAAAGCACAGTTATAGCCCTTTTAGACATAAAATATACTGTTTCGGGATAAATGGATGAGGCATTTATACATAAAATAATATTAGGCATATAAGTAATGAAAAGCTTTTTTAACTCTTCATTTATCTTTTTTAGCCTTAAACGAGCATATAAATTTTTAATAGGATTTATATTCCTCAGTTTCCTGATACTTATATTTGAATGAGAAAATACAAGAACGTCACATCCGCATTTTTTAAATCCTTTAGCAATAGAATCTAAATATCCATATAAATTATATCCACATATAAGAATTTTTATATTCATAAAATCGAACTTTCAATTTTCTGTTTAAGAAGCTTTTCTATTTCATTTACATAATAAAAAAAATCATATTTTTCCGCTATTGCTCTGGCATTTGCCCCCATATTAAGTCTTATATCCCTATCAAACATCTCTTTTACTTTATTGCTCCACATGTTTTTTACATTCTTACCAATCACAGGGATAATCCTCCCCCCTGTACCGACTATTTCAGAAGAACCAGTAAAATTACTAACCAGAACAGGCAACCCACAAGCCATAGCTTCTAAAACTACTGAACCAAAAGTATCAAAAAAGCTGGGATGGAGTAAAACATCTGATATAGCATATATTTCTCTGATATTTTGCACAAAGCCTGTACATATAAGATATGGTCTATAGATATTAGGTGTCTTTTTTCCTGCCACTATAAGCTTAATATTTGAATAACCATAATGATAATAAAGATCATCAAATATCTTCTTTAAAAGAGAAAAATTTTTTAGCCTTAGGTTATGAGCAACAAATAAAAACACTATATCATTATCCTTTATCCCCCATTCCTGTCTTTTTCTTTTTTTTGTTTTTATATCCTCGGGAAAAAACTTTATTAGATTCACTCCATTATAAAGTAGCTTGATTCTCTTATAAGATATACCATATCTTAAGGCATGATTCTTAATAAATTTTGATGGAGTGATATAAATGGTGTTAGGACAAGAAAGCACATATTGTTGATGATATTTTTTTCTTTTATGTCTCCCTATATTATACAAAAATAGTCTAAAAGGCCTTATGAAAAATGGGTATGAATAAATAGCATATCTTATATAAATCTCATGGATTCCTCCTCCAAGCCTTGATATATCCGCCCTTTCAAAAAGGCCCCAATCAAAGCTGATATCAGGATTAAGAGCTTTTAATACCCCTTTAATATTAACAAATTCTTTATGTATAAAGATATTTTCAATTTTTTCTCCCTGCTTACATACTACATGAACTTCGTGGCCCCTTATACTTAGTTCACGACAGATTGATACAGCATAATTCTCTGCACCACCTATACATCTGAAGTTTTCTATATAAAAAAGGATTTTCATGGATTATATTTCTTTCTGGAGTATAAGTAGGTATAAAACTCCTTTCTCATACTGTTTTTTATTTTTCGAGTGATGTTCACATCATCATCAAGGTATTTTATTGTAATAAGACCTAAATCTATTTTTCTCACCACATTAAAAAGATGACACCTACACCAACTTTTAAGGGGAGGTGGAATATATTTAAAAAATCCCATATAGTGAAAATTACAAAATACTTTTTTAAATAAAATCTTATTTTCTTCAAAGGCTGAACCTTTAAGTTTATCTGGATCAAAAAAATCAAAAGAGTATTCATTAAAATTGTGATAATGATATGGATTAACCAGGTGATATTTTGTAGATGATACATAAGGTAGACCTAAAAACAGTCTTCCTCTATGTTTTAAGACTCTATATATCTCTGATAATGTAAACATATAATTTTCTATATGCTCAAGGGTATGATAGGAAAAAACCACATCTACACTGTTTTCTTCAAAAGGTAGACTTTCTTTGTTAAGATCAAGACATATATCTGCATGAGGAGCTATATCTATATTTATAAAATTAGGAATATAAGTGACAGATGCTCCTATGTTAAGTTTGATCTCTTTCATATTTATAAAGGCTATTGAGAGACAGTTTGTATGTCAAGAAAAATAAAAATAGGTAACATAATGTTAGAAAATGACTTAATTCTTGCTCCTATGGCAGGAATAACCAATTTGCCATTTAGGCTTATAGCAAAAAAATTCGGAGCAGGCCTTGTAACAACGGAAATGATAAGCGCAAAAGGTCTTTGCCAAAATCAAAAAAAGACTTATGAGTACTTAAGACATACACCTGAAGAAGGGTTATTGTGTGCCCAAATATTTGGCTCAGAGCCAGAAGTTGTGGCTAATGCGGCACAAATAGCCATTGAATCAGGAGCAAGTATTATAGACATTAATATGGGTTGTCCTGTAAAAAAAGTGGTAAAAACAGGAGCGGGGGGAGCTCTTTTAAAAAATCTAAAACAAGCAGAAAGGATAATGAAAACTGTAAAAAAAACATGCAATGTCCCTATTACAATAAAAATACGAGCAGGTTGGTCTTCTAATATTAAGACAGCCCTTGAAATTTCAAGAATTGCAAAGGAATGCGGAATAGATGCTATTACAATACACCCAAGATTTGTAACGCAAGGATTTTCAGGAAAAGCAAATTGGTCTATAATTTCAGAAATAAAAGAAAAATTAGATATCACAGTAATTGGCAATGGAGATATATTTGATGCAGAAGATGCCATTAACATGATAAAAAAAACAGGTTGTGATGCGGTAATGATTGCAAGAGGTGCAATAGGAAACCCATGGATATTTAGAGACATATTAGACCTTAAAAAAGGAAATATACCAAAAACACCAAGTTTATCAGAACGAAAAGAAATTATGCTTAAGCATTTTTATCTTATAAAAGAATTTATAGGTGAAAAAAGGGCTATTAGATATATAAGAGGGATTTTTATATGGTATTCAAAAAATCTCCCTTATAGCTCTTATTTTAGGGATAAAGTAACAAAAATTAGAAATGAAGATGAGCTTATGATGTTATTAAACAAATATTTTTTATATCTAAAAAAATTAAAATAAAAAGATTCAATAATTTTTTGGTTGCCTGAGTATTTTAAGATTAAAAAGTTAAATTTAAAATTGGAGGAATGAATGAAAGTAAAGGTTGCTAAAACAGCAGGTTTTTGTATGGGAGTTAGAAGAGCATTAGAACTGGTTCTCGCGAGATCATTAAAAGACTCAGGTCCAATATATACTTATGGACCTCTTATACATAACAAACAAGTTGTAGCTTTATTAGAATCAAAAGGAATAAAAAGTATAAATAACATAAATGAACTTAATGGAATACAAAGGGGTACTATTGTTATAAGAGCACACGGAATTCCACCAAATGAAAAGCAAGCAATAGTAAAAAAGGGTCTTAATATATTAGATGCAACATGTCCCAAAGTAGCAAAAGTACAGGGTATTATAAAATATTATACAGGAAAAGGATATTATGCCATTATAGTAGGTGATACAGGTCATGCAGAGGTTAAAGGGCTTGTTGGATACAGTAAAGGCCCTGTTTATGTAATTCAGGGCGTAGAAGATGTAAAAAAACTTCCTGATATGGATAAGGTAATTGTTGTAGCTCAAACTACCCAAAATAAACTTAGATATAAAGAAATAACCTTGGCAATAAAGAAAAGATTTCCCGAAGCCAAGATATTTAATACTATATGTGATGCTACTAATCAAAGACAGGAAGAAGTAAAAAGATTGGCCAAGGAAACAGATTGCATAGTTGTGGTAGGTGGCTATCATAGTGGTAACACGAAAAGACTTGTTCAAGTGGCAAAAGAAGCTGGTGCAAAGGTATTTCATGTGGAGACAGAAAAGGAATTGAAAAAAAATCAATTGAAAGACATGGATATAGTAGGCATAACAGCGGGGGCATCTACACCCAATTGGATAATAAAAACTGTAGTAAATGAAATAGAAGAAATTATAAAAGGCAAATCATCTGGTATTATCCATATATTAAAGAATATTTCTAAATTTCTACTTATAAGTAATATAACAGTAGCACTTGGAGCTTCATCCCTATCTTATGCATATTTAGTCCTATCCAATTTAGAACCAGATATCACTTATCCTATTTTGAGTTTTCTATATGTTTATGCTATGTACGTACTTAATTTATTTTTGGACAAAGGTGCGAGTGCATATAATGATCCCCAAAGAGCCAAATTCCTAAACAAAAACAGAAAAATACTTCTTACAACAAGCATATCTTCTGTTTTAATTGGTTTGTTTCTTGCCTATGCTATGGGTTTAGCCGCATTTTTATTTATTGTGGGCTTGTGTATATTGGGACTAATATATAGTATGCCTGTATTTCCAAATAATATTCAAAAGAGATATGGATACAGTAGAATAAAAGATATTCCAGGATCAAGGAGTTTTTCAGAAGCTATTGGATGGGCTTCTGTGGTATCTATATTTCCTATACTTGGTAATAATTGCAAATTCTCTCCCAATAACGTACTCGCAGCAATAGTAGTATTAATGATAAGCTATGCTAGATCTTTAATATTTGATATATTTCAAACGCAAGGAGATCTTATTGCTGGAACTGAGACGTTGCCTATAACGATAGGAGAAAAAAAGACTCTTGTTATTATAAAATCTTTTCTATTTGCTGTCTCTTTAATGCTTATAGGAGGAGGTATATACAATCTATTCCCTTCATTTGCATATGTAATGATAATACCTATAATAGGATTATGCTTATGCATTGTTGCATATGAAAAGAGATGGCAATATATGGGAACAGATCTTGAAATGCTTGTAGAATCCAATTTTCTTCTTACAGGCTTTCTTGCTGTAATTTGGAATGCTTTAACATAATATTATTAAGTTTATATTTGAACTATTTATATATAATTTTTTTTGAATAAAAAAATTAAAATTTTGAATCTTTAATATAATAAATTAGTATAACACAATCAATTATCATAACAGGAGAAATATAATGGCAAATATAATATTAGTAACAGGAGCAGCAGGTTTTATTGGTTTTCACCTATGTAAAAAACTTCTAGACATGGGGGATATGGTTATTGGTGTAGATAACATGAATAATTACTATGATCCAAACCTAAAAAAAGCCAGACTTAATATACTAAAAAAATATTCTAAGTTTATATTTTTTAAAGAAGATATACACAACTTTGATGGTCTTAAAAAGATATTTCAAGAATATAAAATAGAAGTAATATGTAATCTTGCTGCTCAAGCAGGGGTTAGATATTCTATAAAAGATCCTTTTTCTTATCAAAAGAGTAACATGGAAGGCTTTTTAAACATTATTGAGCTGGCAAGACATTTCAAAATAAAAAATTTTATTTATGCCTCATCCTCATCAGTATATGGAAAGAACAAAAAAGTACCTTTTAGTGTTGAAGACAAAGTTGATAGCCCTGTCTCTCTTTATGGTGCTACCAAAAAGGCAAATGAATTGATTGCTCACGCCTATCATCATTTATATAAAATTCCTTGTACAGGATTAAGATATTTTACAGTATATGGTCCATGGGGAAGGCCAGATATGGCATACTTTTTATTTACTGATGCAATAATAAAAGAAAAACCTATAAAAGTGTTTAATTATGGTGATATGAAAAGGGATTTCACATACATAGATGATATTATTGAAGGCACTATTGCTGCTATAAATAAAGTATTTCCTTTTGAAATATTTAATCTTGGAAATTCCAAGCCAGTAAGTTTAATGAAATTCATAGCAACCTTAGAGCAACTATTGGGAAAAGAGGCAAAAAAAGAATTCTTACCTATACAACCAGGAGATGTACCAGAAACATATGCAGAAATAGGCAAATCTACCCAACTATTAGGATTTAAACCTCAAACCCCTTTAAACAAAGGTTTAGAAAAATTTGTAAATTGGTACAAAGAATATTATAGGGTATAAATCAAGATTATTCAGAATCATGCGGCCAATTTTTAAGAGGACAATCAATACATAAAGGCCTTTTTCTGCAAAATTTTTTACCTGTTTCCACAATAAGGGCATGAAATTCATTAAACAGGACCTCATCATGAGGAAGATTATCCATAAATAGTGCTTGTAGTTCATCATAACCTATGCCATCCCACACAAAATCATGTCTTTTAAGGATACGAAACGTATATGCATCTACTACAAATATGGGTTTTTTTGCGGCATATAATATAATACTATCAGCTGTCTCAGGACCTATTCCTTTTATAGATAAAAGTTCTTCTCTTAATTTGTAAATATTTAAGGAAAAGAAGGCATTCAAATCACCCTCATATTTTTCCATTATATAAGATATAAGATTCTTTAACCTTTGTGCCTTTATTTTATAATATCCAGCAGGTCTGATTCTAAAAGCAAGCTCCTCTTTAGAAAGCCTATATAAATTATTCACTGATAATAAACCATCTTTTTTTAAATTTTCTATAGCCCTTTCTACATTTTTCCAATTAGTATTCTGAGTCAATACTGCTCCTATCATTACCTCAAAAGGAGTATCAGCGGGCCACCAATCTTGTGGCCCAAAAAAAGAAAAAAGTCTTTTATACATGTTCATAAGTATATCTTTCATTTTGAAATCCTAAGTACCTTTGCTCCTCTTATCTTCCTTTCCTTCAGTTCTATAAGAGCATTATTAGCATCTTTTAACTCAAATTCTTGGGTCTCTGGTTTTATAGGAATTTGGGAAGCCAAATTCAAAAATTCTGAAATGTCATTTCTTGCAACATTTGCAACACTTTTTATTTCTTTCTCCATCCAAAGATGATTTGGATAATCTAATTTTAAAAGATAATCTTTATCTATTTCTTCTTTTCTTATAGCATTAATTACCAATCTACCCCCTGGTTTAAGATTTTTAAGGGCTTCTACTACCGGTTTCCAAACAGGTGTAGTATCTATTATAGCATCCAAAGGTTCTGGAGATCTGTCAGATGTATCCCCAGCCCACACAGCACCCAGCTCTTTTGCAAATTCTCTTTCTCTCTCACTTCGTGCAAATACAAATACCTTAGCATCTGGATACCTAAAACTGACCATTTTTAAAACCAGATGACCAGATGCACCAAAACCCGTAAGTCCTAAGTTGCAACCATTTTTTATGTTTGAAAGCCTTAAAGAACGATATCCTATCGCACCGGCACAAAAAAGAGGTGCTGCTTCAGTATCAGTAAACTCATCTGGAATCTTACATGCAAAATTCTCATCAATAACCATATATTCTGCATATCCTCCATTAGCATCTCTGCCTGTTGCCTTAAAATTAGGACATAGATTCTCATTCTCAGACAAACAGTATTCACATTTTCCACATGTCCAATATACCCAACCAACCCCCACTCTATCTCCTATTCTAAATCTACCGGCCTTATTTCCCATATCTTCAATCAATCCTACTACTTGATGTCCTAAAACCATTGGAAAACTTGAGGGAGGAGTTCTACCTTCTATTTCATCCAATTCTGTGTGACAAACACCACATGTGAGTACCTTTATAAGTATCTCATTGGATTTAGGTTCTGGAACAGGAAGATCTGTCATTATAAGGGGAGTCTTGTTAATATTCAAATCTACTATGTCATTCAATATCATTGCCTTCATTGTTCTATTCCTCCATTGATTTATTATACATATTAGAATAGATTTATAAAAATTTTTAAGGTAAAAAAACAAATTGATTCCCTTAAAAGATGAAAATCCTTCGCGATCATTTCCCATTGTTAATATAAGTATTATCATAATAAATATTGCTGTCTTTATTTATCAATATATTATTTTATCCGACAAGTTAAGAGCATATTTAACTTTTAGTTTAGGATGTGTTCCTTATGAAATTACCCATTTAACAGATTTACCACCCACTAATATTATACCCCCTCCATTTACTATATTAAGCTCTATGTTCATACACGGAGGATTCATTCATCTGATGAGTAATATGTTATTTTTATGGATATTTGGAGATAATGTAGAAGACAAACTGGGACATTTAAGATATCTTTTATTTTACTTTTTATGTGGGATAGCTGGTTCGTGTGCCCATATTATTGTGAATTCGAACTCTAAACTTCCTTGTATAGGAGCAAGTGGTGCTATATCTGGAATAATGGGAGCATATATGATATTTTTCCCCTTGGCAAAGATAAAGACATTGATCATCTTATTTATTTTTATTCAAATAATAGAAATACCAGCATTTTTGATGATCGGATATTGGATATTTATTCAAATCATATTTGGTATATCTGAAACAGGCGCAAAAGGGGATGGAATAGCCTGGTTTGCTCATATAGGAGGATTTTTAACAGGAACTTTTCTTGCACTTAATTGGAGGAACTCAAGATAAAATGAACATTGTTAAAATAGATTTAAACGCAATATCTTATAATATAAGACTTATAAAAAATATTTTACCTAAAAAAGTAGGCATAATGGGTATTGTAAAATCAGATGCCTATGGTCATGGAATCATTGAAGTATCACGCATATTATATAATGAAGGTATAAAATTACTAGGTGTAGCATATCCCTCTGAAGCCTATAAGCTAATAAAAAATAACATCAGAGCTTCTATAGTAATTCTTTGTGGCTTTCAAAAAAAAGATGAGGCTGAAATGATAATAGAATATGATGTAATCCCTGTAATTTGGGATTTAGATATGATTCATATGCTAAATAATGAAGCAAAAAAAAGAAATAAAAAGATAAAAGCACTTCTTAAGATAGATACAGGAATGGGGAGGCTGGGTATACCATATAATAAAACCAAAAAAATAATAAAAGCTTTATACTCTATGAATATGATAGAAATAAAAGGGCTTCTTTCTCATTTTTCATGTGCAGATATATTATGTGACAATTTCACCCAATTACAAATAAAAAGATTCAAAGAGACAATTCATATGTGCAATAATATAGGAATATCTCTTTCTATGAACAGCTTGGCAAACAGTGCAGGCATAATAAATTATCAGGATAGTTTATTTGATATAGTAAGGCCAGGAATCATCTTATATGGTGGACTTCCTAACCCTAATTTCAAAGTTCCTTTTAAATTAAAACAAGCAATGGAATTTAAGGGAAAAGTGTTACAAATAAGAGAAGTACCTCCTAATACCCCACTAAGCTATGGTAAGACCTATATAACAAAATCCCACAAAAAAATAGCTATTGTTTCTGGTGGATATGGAAATGGAATACCAAGAGCTATATCAAATAAAGGATATGTGCTTATAAGAGGTAGAAAAGCTCCTATTATAGGCCAAATTTGTATGGATCTTATAACATGTGATATAACTCACATAAACGATGTAATTATTGGAGATAATGTGATATTTATGGGCACTTCTGAAAAAGAAAAAATCACAGCAGATGACATTTCAAAATGGGCAGGGACCATATCCTATGAAATTTTTTGTTCTATTGGAAAAATAAATAAGAGGGAATATATAAAATGAGATCCAAAATAGAAGACATATTAAGATTTGCAATTAATAATGCTTATAAAAAAGGAAACCTAAAAACAAAACCTAAAATTATCCCTATTAACATAGAAATTCCCAATAGATCTGAACATGGACATTTTTCCACTAATATTGCCATGGGATTAGCATCAAAAGAAAACAAAGCACCAAGACAAATAGCTTCTATAATATTAGACAATATAAAGGATAAAGATTCCATTGTAGAAAAAATAGACATTGCTGGGCCTGGATTTATAAATTTTTGGATAAAGAAAGGGGCATGGCTTAAACGGCTTTATGAAATATTAGAAAAGCAAGAGGAATATGGAAGACAAGATATAGGAAAAGGCAAAAAGATATTAATAGAGTTTGTTAGCGCAAATCCCACAGGCCCGCTCCATGTAGGACATGCAAGAGGGGCAGCCTTAGGGGACACCCTTTTTAGGATAATGGAATTTTGTGGTTATAAAGTCACCAGAGAATTTTATATAAATGATGCAGGTCAACAAATAAGACTCTTAGGCAAATCTATATTCAGCAGATTCAAACAATTTGTTGATCCTGATTATCCATTTCCTGATGATGGTTATCATGGCTCATATATTGTGGAGCTTGCAAAAAGAATATCTAAAAATATAGATCTCAACAAAATGGATAAAGAAGAAGCCATAGAATTTTGTGCTCAAAAAGGAAAAGAAATAATGCTTGAGCAAATAAAAAAAGACCTTTCAGATTTTGGAGTGGAATTTGATGTATGGTTCAGTGAAAAAAGCCTCTATGAATCCGGGCTATTAAAAAAGGCACTTAATAATATGCATAAAAAAGGCCTTTTATATGAAAAGGATAACGCTCTCTGGATAAGGACAAGTCAATTTGGAGATGATAAAGATAGAGTAGTAAAAAAAAGTGATGGTCAGTTTACATATTTTGCTTCTGATATAGCATACCATATTAACAAAAGAGAAAGAGGCTTTAATCAGGCAATTAATATATGGGGAGCTGATCATCATGGTTATATTCCAAGGCTCAAGGCTGCCCTTATTTGTCAAGGCATCCCAAAGGATTGGCTTAAGATCATGCTTATTCAGCTTGTAAAGTTATGGAAGGATGGCAAAGAAGTAAAAATGTCCAAAAGATCAGGCAAATTTGTAACATTTAGGGAATTAATGGATGAGGTAGGAACAGATGCTATGAGATTTGTATTTCTTACAAAAAGTCATGACTCTACGCTTGATTTTGATATAGATCTGGTAAAAAGGCAAGATTCTGAAAATCCAGTTTATTATGTTCAATATGCACATGCAAGGATATGTAGTATTTTTAGAAAAGCAGAATCTGAAGGCATATTTTTTAAGATGCCACAAAAAGAAGAACTGGATTTTCTTCAACTTCCAGAAGAAATAGAGCTTATAAGAAATATTTCTGAATTTCCTTATATCCTTAAAGAAATAGTTGCTTTTCTTGAACCTCACAGATTAACCTATTATCTTACATCTCTTTCCGCCATTTTTCATAGGTACTTTAATCTTGGCACAAATATACCAGAAAATAGAGTAATATCAAAAAACAAACAATTGACTATGATAAGGCTTGCTCTATTAAAGGCAGTTAAAATAGTAATATATAATGGGCTAAGACTTCTTGGAGTAAACGCTCCAGAAAGAATGTAATAATGAAAAAAGAATTTAAAAGACAAAAAAAGACATTTAAAATAGAATTTACTAAAGGTTCTGTTTTATTATGGACTACAATTCTGATCTTTACTATAGTATGGGCTTTTATTCTTGGTGTATTTGTAGGAAAAGGCTTCTTACCAGAAAAAGAGATAAGACCCAATAAAAAAAACAAAATAATAAATAAAAAAGAAGAAAATAAAAACACGATTGATTTTTTTTCTTTTCATAAGCAGCTTACCTCAAACACATATAGGTCAGAAAATTTAAAAAATAAAGTAGTACACAAAAACAAGCATAAAAAAAACTTATGTTATTCGGTTCAAATAGCAGCTTTTTTAAAAGAAAAAGATGCTAAAAACATGGTAAAAGCATTTAACTTAAAAGGATATCCTGTTTATTATGTAAAATACACAAAAAACAAAAAAGAATATTATAGAGTAAGGTGTGGAAAAAGCAGTAGCAAAAAGGAAATAGAAGATCTAAAAAATAGATTGATAAAAAAAGAACATATTAAAGGAATAATTGTAAGATGCAATCAATAAAGGTAAAAAAGGCGCGTATAAAAGATGCTCATAATATCCATAAACTTATAAACTATTATGCAGAAAAAGGTTTACTTTTACCCCGTTCTTTAAGTGAAATATATGAGCATATAAGAGATTACATAATCTTAGAAAAAAATGGCGATATTAAAGGAGTATGCGCATTGGGCATATGTTGGGAAGATCTTGCTGAAATACGTTCTCTTGCTATATCACCTGAAAGCCGTGATAAAGGGTTTGGCTCAAAATTAGTGCAAGAATGTATTATAGAAGCAAGGGAACTGGGAATAAAAAAGATTTTTATTTTAACATATGCACCAAAATTCTTTGCTAAATTTGGATTTAAAAAAATAAAAAAAACTTCTCTTCCTCATAAAATTTGGGCAGATTGTTTAAAATGCCCAAAATTTCCAGATTGTGATGAAATAGCAATGAGCTTATATATAGGAGGTTAAAAATGTTTGGTAGCATAGGGATGCCGGAGCTTTTGGTAATATTTATAATAGCCCTAATTTTTATAGGACCTAAAAAGCTTCCTGAAATAGGGAAGGCAATAGGAAAGGGCATATCAGAATTCAGAAAGGCTACTCAGGAAATAAAAGAGAGTATTGAAGTAGAAAGCGAAAGTACAGATATTGTAGAACCGGAGGAACCTATAGATTCAATAGCCGGAACAAAAGAGGATAAACTCGAATCCACTGATGCAGAAACAAAAAAAGATAAGGACAAGGAAAAAAAGGAAAATGGAGACAGAGGAGAAAAAGCCGTTTCTTGAACATTTGGAAGAGCTTAGAAAAAGATTAATAATATGTGTTATCTCAGTTGCAATAGGTTTTCTTATCTCCTATTTTTTTTCTGATAAAGCCTTTATTATATTTGTGAAACCTTTACAACAATCCTTACCTAAGGGTAGTCATCTTATATTCACAAATCTTCCAGAGATGTTTATAACTTATTTAAAAATCGCTCTTATTATGGGAATAATGTTAGCAACACCTATTATATTTTATCAGATATGGAAATTCATTGCCCCTGGACTTTATCAAGATGAAAAGAGACTGGTCATCCCTTTTGTATTATCATCTACAATATTGTTTATAGGTGGGGCAATATTTGGCTATTTTGTAGTATTCCCCTTTGGATTTAAATTTTTTCTGGGTTTTGCAAACAAATATGTAAAAGCACTTCCTTCTGTAAAACAGTATTTTTCATTTGCTATGAAACTACTTATTGCTTTTGGGATAGTATTTGAGCTTCCTGTTATTACATATTTTATGACAAAGATAGGTCTTCTTACCCCTCAATTTTTAAAAAATAATAGAAAATATGCTATCGTAATCATATTTATTGTTGCGGCAATATTTACCCCTCCTGATGCAATGACTCAGTGTATGATGGCTGTTCCCCTTATTATTCTCTACGAAGTCAGCATAATTGTTTCAAAAATAGCCTATGCAAACAAAAAAGAAGAATAAAAAAATAGGTTTTGGAGAAAGATTTTATAGAAAGATAGCAAAGCCCAAGGGGCTTATATCATTTGAGGTATCTGTCAAAGAGACAGATTTATGGATAAGCGCTGAAAAGGAGTTAATAAAAGAGGCAGAAACATTAGTTTTAGATGCAAGGCATCAAATAGAATCATATATAGAATTACATCCAGACTTTTTAACAAGTCTTTGTCCTTGGCAATATGATGCATTAGCTCCGCCAGTAGTTAAAGATATGATTAATGGATCAAAGAAAGCAAATGTTGGACCTATGGCATCAGTTGCTGGGGCTATAGCAGAATATGTGGGCAAAGGTCTTTTAAAATATACCACTCAGGTAATTGTGGAAAATGGGGGAGATATATTTGTTAAGTTAGAAAGAGAGCTTAATGTATCTGTTTTTTCAACATCTCATTATGATATTGGTATCATTATTAAAAAAGATATGATGCCTATCGGCATATGTTCATCATCAGGTAAGATAGGTCATTCATTAAGCTTTGGTTGTTCAGATATTGTATGTGTCACCTCTTCCTCAACATCAATAGCTGATGCAGCAGCTACTTATATCGCTAATAGAATAAAAAAAGATGAAGACATAAAAAAAATAGAAAAATGGGCATCTTATATAAAAAGCATAAAAGGAGTGCTTGCTATTGTTAATGATAACATCTCTGTATGGGGAGAGATAGAGCTGACCCTTATTTAATAATATATTAATTAATATCTTAGGAGCAAAAATGAACACTATAGATGAAATAGGGGAGTTTGGTCTTATAGAATTCCTTGAACAACAAAACAAGGTCTTTTTTAATGATCCCATAAAAGGCATAGGAGATGATTGTGCTGTCATAGAAAAAGACGATAAATCTGTCTTTTTGATAAGCACAGAATTGTTTATTGAAGATATACACTTTTTAAAAGAAGGAACCCCTCCATATGAATTGGGAATAAAATCAGTAAATGCAAGTCTAAGCGATATTGCGGCAATGGGCGGAACACCTCTTTATATATTTACATCTATTGGCATACCAAAAGGAACAGAATTGAAGTATGTAAAAAATTTGTATAATGGCATAAAAAATGCGTGTATAAGCCATAAAGTAGATATAATAGGGGGTGATACATCCTCATCTATTAATAAAATTATTATAAATATAACTATAATAGGAGAAGCAAGAAAAGATAAAGTAGTTTATAGAAAAGGAGCTAAAATAGAAGATTTTATATATGTTACTGGAAATCTGGGAAACTCTGCTGCTGGCTTAATGCTTATTCAAGGCAAAATATCAGCACCAGATCATATTAGAGAGATACTTATAAAGGCCCATAACATGCCACAAGCCAAATTAGAAATCGGGAGGTTAGTAGCAGAAAACAATCTTGTTAATGCAATGATTGACATAAGCGATGGCCTTGTTGCAGATCTTAATCATATATGCAAGGCAAGTAATATTGGTGCTGTTATCTATTTTAACGATATACCTCTCTCCCAAGAACTCCTTTCCATAAAAAAAGCCCTTACAAAACCGGTACATGAACTTGCCTTATATGGTGGAGAAGACTATGAACTCATCCTTATAGTGCCTCCAGATAAAGTGGAAGCTCTCCATAAGATATGCAAAACAAAAGGATTGTTTATTCATCTGATTGGCAAAATGGTTGAAAATAAAGGTATATGGCTGTTATCCAATAATCGATTTATGTCCTTAAAACCAAAAGGATTTACTCATTTTTAATATAATTTCATCCGCCTTTTGCTTGAGATTTCTTGCATATTCTGGATTAATTTTTTTTAAAGAAAACCCGAGTCTTAAAAAATTAAGAAAATCTTTATCCATATCTAAAAGATGAGTATATTTGGTATTTGGAATTTCCATATATTTTTGAGAATTAATAAGTTCATTAAATATATTCAAAAACTGCCTTATATCTTGCTTTGAAATTTCAGTTTTTCCATTTTTAAACATTATCTTTACAGGATATGCAATTATACGCAAATCAATATTAAATTCTAAAAAAGGAAAATCTTTTTTTAAAATAGCATATTCTATATCTTTCCAATCCTCCGCTTTTGCTATATATTCCAATACATATTTACCTAATCCAAAAACCTTAAAAAGGGGATTAATTGTTCTGCTGGAATAAGAAAAAGAATCTAATCCATCAGCAAATCTAAGCCAGAATTTTTTAGTATTATATTCAAGTTGCGAAAAGATTTTCGCTTCTGGACAAAGTTCTCTATGACATTTATCACCATAATCAACAAGATATCTTAAATCTATAGAACTGTTTTGTGCAGGATGTAATAGACAACCTACCTGTTTAAAATCCTTATCCACATATCCTAATGCCCAACAACTATAACCTGTAATAGGTCTTTTTTGAGGTTGAAAATACAAGGTATTCTCTCTTAACATCCTTTTTATAATATTTTTATATTTGATATGTTCATATCCATAAGGCCGTATTGGAGGACAACATGCAAAACAACTCTTTTCATTGTCAGGCATACAAAATGAAACAATATTCTTCATTTATAAATTTCCCCATTTTTCTATTAGCTGCTTTCTTCTTTGTCTTGCAAGCTCTCTTTTATCTTCAACCTGATCTGATTCATCTACTATCTCTCTTCCTAAAATCTCCTCTATTATGTCTTCTAAAGTTATTAGACCAGCAAGGCCTCCATATTCATCCAGGACAATAAACATATGCTGTCTTAATTCCAAAAACTCCAGCAAAACTTGATTCAATCTTGCCACCTCTACTACAAAATGGACAGGACGCATAAGTTGAGTCAATTTCATATGTTTATTTCCCCTTGCCAGCTCTATAAATATATCTTTTACAAGAACAATCCCTACAATATCCTCCATATCCTTGTCATATACAGGTATTCTACTGTGCTCCCAATTTGTGTTCAAACCCGCAACCTCTTCTAATGTCATATGCTCGTTCAAAGAAAATATGACAGTTCTTGGAGTCATAACATCCTTTACTATCTTATCATGTAAACTAAGGATATTTTCTATCATTTCCTTTTGATATGGTCTTATCCCTCCTGTTTTTAAACTTAAATGTGCCATTATCCTAAGTTCATCTGCGGTTACTACTTCTTCTATCCTCTTTCTTGCTATAATTCTGGTAACCAATGTACAAAGCCATATAGCAGGCGACATTATCCAAACAAGGCCCTTTAGAGGATAAGCAATAATTGGCATAAAAAATCTCGAATAAACTACACCTGCAGTTTTTGGAAGCACCTCAGAAAATATAAGTATTGTCAAAGTAAAAAATATTGAAAAATATGTTAGACTCTCATGGCCAAATACAGCACTCGCTGCAGAACCTGCAAATGCTGCACCTGCAGTATTCGCAATAGTATTTAATGATAATATAGCTCCTATAGGTTTATCTATATTATACCTCAATTCCTTAAAAATCTGACCTATTTTACTGCCAGAATCTGCTAAGCTTTCTATATATCTTAACGGAACTGAATAAAGAACTGATTCAAATAAAGAACAGGCTGCAGAAATAATAATAGCACAACTTACAGATATTATAAGCTCAAACATTTACCTTGAACCTCCTGAGATCTTCTTGTTTGTTAATATTAATCAGAAATTCTAATCCTGGATCATATCTTTCTATTTCATTCTTCTCTACATATCTTATAGAAAGACTTTCAAAAAAACTTCTTATATTTAATTTGTTTTTTGAGATAGACTTTTTTATAAATGGAAGGCAATTTTTGGTATATATTGCATGAAGAGGTTCTATATTGCCACCAATTCGTGGTACAACAATATCAAACCCATTTTTTATTGATATCATATATCTTATGAGAGATGGATTCAAAAATGGCATATCACAGGCAACAAAAAAGCCAGCCTTACCTGTCATTTTAATAATTCCTGTAAGGATTCCAGCAATTGGGCCTATTCCCTTGATAATATCCTCATATATCTTTAAACCTAAACAAGAATATTTATCTGGATTATTGGCTATAATAATGACTTCATTAAAGACCTTCTGCATTACATTAATAACTCGTTCTATTAGAGGTAATCCATTAAAAAGTTCAAATGCTTTATCTCTACCATATCTCAGGCTTTTTCCACCTGCTAATATAACCCCGGTCATATTATTTAAGGAAGGGTTCATAGGATGGATCTAAAATATTCTATAGTTCTTTGTATTCCATCTTCTAAAGAAATTTTAGGTTGCCAATTTAACAATCCTTTTGCCAAAGAAATATCAGGTTGTCTTCTAACAGGATCATCTTGTGGAAGTGGAAAAAAGACTATCTTTGATCTACTACTCTTACATAACCTCAAAATTAACTCTGCTATTTCCAATATAGTCTTCTCATCAGGATTTCCCAAATTAATAGGACCTGTTATATCATCTGGACTGTTCATCATCTTCATTATGCCATCTATCATATCATCTACATAACAAAAAGACCTTGTTTGAGAGCCATCTCCAAAAACTGTTATATGTTGATTTGTTAAGGCCTGCACTATAAAATTACTTATTACCCTGCCATCATTTGGATGCATTCTTGGGCCATAGGTATTAAATATACGAATTACCTTTATCTTTACACCATTCTGTCTATGATAATCAAAGAAAAGAGTTTCAGCACATCTCTTTCCTTCATCATAACATGCCCTCAAACCAATAGGATTCACATTGCCCCAATAAGATTCATACTGTGGATGTCTTTCTGGATTACCATATACCTCACTTGTAGATGCCTGCAATATTTTTGCTCTTACTCTCTTTGCCAGACCAAGCATATTTATAGAGCCCATTATATTTGTCTTGATAGTTTTTACTGGATTATACTGATAATGAATAGGTGATGCTGGACAAGCGAGGTTGTATATTTCATCCACTTCTAAAAATATAGGATGAACTATATCATGACGTATTAGTTCAAAATTGGGTTTTTTCAAAAGATGTTGGATATTCCTTTTAGAACCAGAAAAAAAGTTATCTAAACAAATAACATCATAGCCCTTTTCTACAAGTCGATCACAAAGATGAGAACCTAAAAACCCCCCTCCCCCTGTAACCAGCACCCTTTTTGGCTGAAATATCTTCATTAAGCAAAAAGAATAACAGATTCAGATAAATTGTCAATTTTTGAATAACAGAGAAAAACTACTTGATATTATAACAAAAAAAATTCTTCTGTTTTATCTGTTTTATAATTTAATATGTTGCCAATCAGACATGTTTAATTTTTTTATAGGTCTTGCAGGAATCCCTACTGCCAATGAATTATCAGGAATATCCTTTGTTACTACTGCCCCTGCACCTATATAAGACATTTTTCCTATATTTATATTAGGAATAATAACTGCTCCTGTACCAATAAAACATCCATCACCTATACAAACTTTGCCAGATATATGAACTCCAGGGGATATAGTGGTATACTTACCAATTACAACATCATGGCCTATTGTACAGGACAAATTTATGATAACAAAATCTTTTATACTGATTTGACTTGTAATTATGTTTCCTGCACAGATTATAGAGCCTATTCCCACTTCAATCCACCTGGACTTTATCACACTGGGATGGATAATAGTATCATATTGAAAACCTTTTTTCTTAGTATATTCTATAATCTTCTTTCTAATAGGGCTTCCTATAGCACATATAAGCTTAATATTATTAGGATCTAACTTTTCTAAAAGAGAAATGTCATGTATTGGTTTTCCATTCAATAATTTGCCTTCTCTATTTGTATTTTCCTCCATAAAACCCAAAATTTCATCTTCTCTATTTAAGTCTATATAAATATTTAGGACTTCTCTTCCAAATCCCCCAGCTCCTATTATATAAATCATAGTGCCTAACCTAAATTCAATAAAGGATATGATATAGATATATCATGGATATTCCTTTTGTTTAATAAATTTATTATTGTACCAGTAACTTTATCTATTTCTTTTATTTTTAAATCAGGGTAAAGTGGAAGGCATAGAATCCGAGAAGAGATATCAACAGCATTTTTTAAACCATATTTCTTTATTAAATCGCCTTTTTCTTTAAAATAATCAAATTCTACTGTTAATGGATAAAAATATTTACGAGTTTTTATGTTATTATTTAATAATTCTAAATAAACCTCATCTCTTACACTTTTACTCTCAAAGAGAATCGGCATATATGCATAATTATACTTTGATGCTATGATTTTTTGAAAACCTATATTTGGATATTCTGAAAGAGCCTTTTTATAATATTTATATAGCCTTTTTCTAAATGATATTTTTTCATCTATATTTTCAAGATTACATAAACCCATCGCGGCCTGAAATTCATTCATTTTAGCATTTATTCCCGGAAGAATGACCCTTTCTTCAGATATAATACCATGGTTTCGCATTAATCTAATTTTATCTAACATGCTTTTATTATTAACTATAAGCGCGCCTCCTTCAATAGTATTAAAGACTTTTGTGGCATGGAAACTTAATACTGATATATCTCCATACCTTAATATTGATCTGTTTTTATACTCCACTCCAAAGGCATGAGCAGCATCATAGATCAATTTTAAGTTATGTGTGCAAGCAATTTTATAGAGTTCCTCTACATAACACGGATTACCATAAACATGAGTTGCAAGAATCGCACTTGTCCTATAGCTTAATTTCCTTTTTACATCATGAGGATCAATATTAAATGTCTCAGGATCAATATCAGCAAATACAGGTTTTAGTCCTAAAAGGACAGGAATGTTAGTAGTTGCAGCAAATGTAAAAGGGGTGGTAATAATTTCACCTTTCAGTTCAAAAACACTCAAAGCAATATAAAGCCCTAATGTTGCATTACTTACACAAACTAAATTTTCAACATTCAAATATTCTTCGAGCCTTTTTTCTAATAACTGAAGCAATTCACCATTATTTGTAATCCATCTACATCTCCATATCTTATCTAAATATTGAATATATCTTTTTAATGGAGGAAGATCTGATTTAGTAACAGTAATTGCATCTTTCATAAACATATAATTTATCCATTTCACAAAGACTTATAAAAAAGTATATTTATGTTCATAAAACATCCTTAAATTTTCTAAATATCTGTTGTAATTATAATAAGCCTTACACATAAAATATTGTTGGTTTTGATATTTAGAAAACTTTGCTTCATTATCTAATTCCTTTAGATCATAACATATATTTTTAACTAATTCTTCATAACTATGATAAACAGTACGCAATTTTTTAAAATCAGCGGTAAAAAAATTAGGATTATATACAGCAAAACTAATACCACCACTAAAAATAGTCTCTACAAAATACCCATCTAAGCCCTCTCCAAAGGTCAACGACCATTTTGCTCGAGATATTAATTTTTTATAATCTTCATAATGAAGATTATTTATAATATGTATATCTAAATTTGGCAGTGCAGTTTGAATCAAATTTAGGATTTTCATCTTCATGAAGTGACTATCAGGAGAAACTATCATTATATCTTCTTTTTCTTTGTAATCTTTTTTATTATACCACTCAGGACTTACATAAGTAGAAAGTCTGTGTAATGGGATACCCAGTTTTTCTCTTACCTCTAAAGTAGAATATTGATCATGAGCCGTAGTACATGTTAAAAATCCCATCTTTTTTAATTTCCTAAAAATTTCTTTATAATTTTGAGGCAATGCCTCTATATTTTGAAGCATTATATTAAAATGAATTTTCTTAATTTTTTTTAATTTAAAATAATAATTATTAAGAAATTCTATTGTGACTCTATCTATAACATGCAAAGGTATATGAATCATCAACTCTTTTAAATTAGAAAAATAAGAAAGAATCTGCGAAAATTTGTAAATATAATCTTTATTATGGAATTTAGTGTGTCTTATTAAATCAGGATCACCGGGAATGGTACAAATTATTGTTTCAGCATTATGTATAGACTTTAATTTTTTTGTTTCCTTATAGATAGAATAAATAGACAAAATACCACCATTTACAATATCATAACCTGGGATAAGGAATACTATAAGTTTCTTAGTATCAGGGGGATAATTTTCTTTCAATATCTTATCTCTTTGTTCTTTCTGATATTCATTCTCTTCTAATTCCTTATAAATCTCGTATATTTCCTGAGCTTCTCTGGTAAAACCAAGACCAAGCATAATCTGGCCACAATTCCACATAATATCCAGATCATCAGGACATAATTTCATAGCCATTGATATACAGGAAAAAGCCTTTTCCCTGTCTTGTTTATGCCAATATATAGCTGCGAGATCATTATAGGCTTGTGCACATGATGGATCTGTCTTTATTGCTTGCTCAAAAAGGGAGATAGCCTTATCTATTTCTCCTTTTTCAAAAAGTTGCTCCCCTTTTTTACAAAAGAGCTTAGCTTTATCTTTGTGCTTAAAATCCTTAGCAAGATATCTTTTAAAACATAAACCTTGAGCTAAAGACAAAAATTTCAAAAAAGTCCATTTATCAGGATTGTTCACAAAATCTTTTGCTGAATTTTCAAGAACTATATCTGGCCAATCTTCCCATATTTTAGGATCCAATTTATATAGCTCTATCTTACCTTTCTTACCCAGAATAAAGTCTTTTATGCCTTCTACAAAGCCTTTTATACACGCTGGACTTTTATTTAGCTGATCCCAATACGTTTTTTCTAAAATAGCAAAGCAATCAGAAATATTATTATATTGCACATTGCAATATAAAAAATTTCTTGGGGCATAATATGCGCTAATAGGGGTCTTAAGCCATTTACCAATAGATGCACCCCCTTTATGATAGACCACTGAACATGGATCATATAAAATAAACCAGCCATTGCTTTTTGCCCTTTTACAAAAATCGTTATCTTCAAAATAAAGGAAGTAATCTGTATTTAAAAATCCTATATCTTTAAAAACAGCACTTTTTATAAGAAGACTACACGCAGGAGCAAATTCCACAATTTTTAAAAAATCGTCATTATTATCCTCTTTGCCTACATCACTCGGGATATCCCCATCATACTGCACCTTTTTTTTATCCTCATAAAAATATATTTTGGAAGAAACAAGCCCTATTCTTTCATCTATGATTGATGACCGCACAAGCCTCGATAAGGCATTTTCATCTACTACAGTGTCATTGTTTAATAGCCATACATAATCGGCTTTACATTTTAAAGCATATTTTATACCTATATTATTGGCACCTGAAAAGCCAAGATTTTCCTCATTTTCTATAATAATTAATTCTTTTGTAAAATCCTTATCAGGAAAGACAAAATCTTTATTGCAAAAGATAATATGTTTACCCTTATCTTTTGCCCATTTTATAATTTTGTCTGTAGAATCATCTTGTGAACCATTTTCTACTATAATTATTTGGAAATTATTATATTTAATATTGTAAATAGACTCCAAACAATGTAGAGTATCATGTGCATTTTTATAATTTACTAAAATTATTGAAACCTTTTTATCTATTTCTTTGAACATATTTTCATACTTTTTAGATGGCTTAAACCAGGCTATTCCCCATAGTTCTTCAGGAACAGGAACATTTCCAAAACCATAGTGTTCTATAAGCTTGTATGCCAGTCTATCTGTGCTTTCTTGAACCAACCTATTAACTTCCTGATAAGGACTGGTTTGAAATGAAGCTTGTCCCTTATGATAAATAAAGACGTCAGTTGCCACTAACAATTTATATCCATATAATTGAAGTCTCCAGGAAAATTCCAAATCTTCGTTTCCCAAAAATAGACTCTCATCCAGAAGCCCTAATTTTTTAAAAACGTCCTTCTTTATGACAAGACAGAAGCCAGTTAGCAGTTTAGTTTCCACATCTTTATCTTTATAGTACTTATATATTTCTTCTGATATTTGGATAATACTAAAATCACCATTTGATATGGGAAGATCTTTTAAATATAAACTTAAACTCTGTTTACCTGAAGCGAAATTAGATATAGGACCAACAGCACCTATATCCTTGTTTTTAAAATGTGCTATTAATCTTTTATCCCAATCAGGAGTAACAGAAGTATCAGGATTAAGCAAAATTATATATTGTCCTTTTGCTAATTTAATTCCTTGATTACATGCCCTTGCAAAACCAAGATTTCCTTTATTAAAGATTGGTTTAATAACCAAAGGAAATCGTTTATGAAATGAGGTCAATATATCCTGTGTATCATCCTTAGAGTCATTATCAATGACCAATACTTCATAAGGTAGCTTAGTAAAGGACAATATACTATTCAAACAATTAGATATATGCTCAGATGAATTATAAGTCACTATAATTATACTGATACTATTTACCCTAATATCAGGCTTAATTTTTCCCTGCCATTTTTGATTTAATCTTTTCACATTTTCATATTCAAACTTATGTCTATTATTTGTTTGCCCTTCAAAATGATATAAGACACTATTTGGACAATATATGACTTTATATCCCAGCTCTCTCACTTTAAAACACAGATCCACATCTTCATATCCATTGATAAATTTTTCATCAAATCTGCCAACTTGATCGAAAACTCTTTTTGGAATTAACATACAGGCACCTGTAACTGCCTTATATTCTTTTACCTGGTTTACTTCTAAAATATTAGCTGATTTTTTATAATATATATGATGAGGAGAAATAGGCTCAGGAAAATCACATATCACAACACCAGCATGTTGTATAGTCCCATCAGGAAAAAGCAATTTACTGCCTACGATCCCAACTTTTTTATCATTTTTTATAATATTTAGCATTTCTTCCAACCAGTTGGCCAAGGGTATAATATCATTATTTAAAAACAATAAATATTCACCCTTAGCGAGCTGTGCACCTTGGTTACATGCCTTTGCAAAACCAAAATTTTCTTTATTATTTATAATCTTTAAGTTCGGGTGATCTTTAACAAAATCTTCCAAAAACTCTTTTGTCCCATCGGTAGAGCCATTATTTACTATGATAAGCTCAAACAAATTACTTGGTGTTACTTGATATAATGTGGAAATACAATTCTTGGTATATTCCATTTTATTAAATACTGGAATAATGATAGACACCAAAGTCTTTGTTTTAATATGGGACATCCAGACCTTACCCTTAGGACGCACAAAATTTAATGCCTTTAAAAATTGTTCCTCAGAAGGTATTATTCCCAAAAACCATGTCAATTCTCTTAAAATAGGTTCAGGGTTTGATATAAACTTCTCATACCATATATGAAAATTTTTCAATTTAGGATATTTTTTAATAAAATTTAATATTCGAGTTTCATAAATTTGAATCAATTTCAAACTGGAATCTATATCTTTACCATCTCTCTGTTTTAAAGATGCTGATATATTTTTAGGATTTCTGTGACATATAATAAAATAGGGGTTTTTCAGATATGGTAAAAAAAGCTCTATTGTCAAAACAGTTCTTGGATCTTTCCATCCCCATATACCAGAAGCCTCATTTTCAATAAGTCTTTTTATATACAAAGAAAATTTTTCTTTTTGAGCCAAAATAGCATCTTCTGAAGGTGGATTATCCCAACTACCACCAGCAGCCTTTAAGATTTCATCATTTAATTTTACAAACTCTAAATTTTCAAAGTGTCCCAAAGGATTAGACCAATGAGAGTCCATAAGATTTTTACCCATGTCAATACCTAAGATGTTTAAAATACCAGATATCATTGAAGTGCCAGATCTATGCATTCCCAAAACTATCACTGATTTTTTAATCTTATGAAAATCAGAAGACATAAATTTCCTCCCTCATTTACAAATAATGCATTTTTTAATTTTGCAAATTAAATGCCATTAAAGACTCTTTTTTCTTATTAAGAAATATCGGCTTTAGATTAAAAAATGTGCGGATAATAATGGGTCAAAAAGGCACAAATGTGTTAATTTGGCACAAATATATATTCATCAGGTTCCAATATAGCCTGGCAGATTTTTAATAATTGAATAAATTTTTTGGCTATTTTCACTCAAAAATTTTATTATCTCATTAGATTTCTTTGTAAGATATTCTCTGTTCTGTTCTTTTATTTCTTTACCCTTTATAAGCATCCTATTTTCATAGAGAATGCATATAATCATATCCTCGGCATCAGGTATAACATTGAATTTATTTTTCAGATAATTAAACCAATAACCAAACTCTTGGGGATGTTCCAAGTGCTCTAAGGGTATAATATATTCCAGAGAAAGTGCTCGTGCAAAAGCTGGTATAATACAAGAACCATTAAGAAAATCCAAGGCATGAGCTAACTCATGAATCAAAGAACTCTCATTAGCATTAGGCTTTAGGGCTATATATATGTTTTTTGGATCACTAATACGTGTTTTTAAAGCATTTATCATCAAGGCATCTGGATATTTATTCTGTTTTTTGCCATTCATATTAAGAGCCATATAGGCATTCATATCCACAAATTTTATTCCCATATCTTTTCCTGTAATCTCTTTTAGATTTAGCTCATTCTTTATTTGTTGAGATCTGCCATAATCAACCTCTGAAAGGCTTGTAATCATAAGACTTTTATCAAAAGAAATCTCTTTTAAACTATCTGCGACAAGTTTTTTTTCGTCTATCATTTTAATCCTCTATTATCTGATCTTTATGGGCATCATATGACCAACATGGAAGAGGGCCAGAATTACCTGTATCAGGTTCTATCATATGTCTATATGATGCCTTTATATTCTGTGTCTTTAACATATGATCCCATCCTCTCACAAAATAAGGACAATCATCATTAAAACAAACCCAGTTAAATTCTGATGTCCAAGTAGAATGAGGAGGAGTCCTCCACTTTTTCATTGTTGCCCCACAATAAGGACATTTAGGCGCTTCTGATATACTCATATTACATACCCCCTTTTTATCTAATATGTTTCATAACGTATTCTGGTGGAATAAAATTCATATGGAGAACTGCCTCTTTTTTTAAATCCATACCAAATGCCACTGCTATAAGCTGAGTTAGATATACTACCGGTATTTCAATATGCGTACCATATATTTTATTTATTCTCGTTTGATACATTTCAAGGTTCATTGCACACATAGGACATATCGTAGAAATTATCTTTGCCCCATGTGATATAGCATCCTCCAATATATCTTTTACAAGACCTAAACACAACTCCATTTCTGGAAAGAATATTCCAGAACCACAACATTGCATCTTTTTTGGAAATTTGACCGGCTCTGCTCCTAAAGCCTCAATTATTTTATCCTGAACCTTTGGCCTTTCTACACTATCATACTCCCCATAAGGTCTTACAGACTGACAACCTACATAACCAGCCACTTTTAATCCATTCAGAGGTTTTATCACAGCATCTCTTATCCTTTTTATTCCCACGTCATTAAATAATATATCCTGAATATGCCTTACCCTCAATGTACCATTATATTCAAGTCCTGCCTTTGCTAATATATTATTTATTAAGTTTCTAATGGATTCATTCTCTTGAATCTCATGATTAGCCCTATTCATTTGGACATAACATGAACTACAAGGAGCAACAATATCATAACTGGCTGTTTTTTCAGCAAGAGCTAAATTTCTTGCATTAAGCACTTTAATAGTAAAATCTTTTGCACCCACATAAGAAACACTTGCTCCACAACAATTCCAATCCTCTATTTCCTCAAATTCTATACCCAGTTTTTTACACACTGGTTTAAGTGACTTTAAATAATTAGCTCCACTTGCTTCGAGACTACATCCCCAATATAAAAAATATTTCATATAGATTCTCCTACATTTTCAGCTTCTTCTAACATTACTTTAAACTCTTTTAGACTCTTTAACTTTCCTTCAGGTAATAACTTCATTCTTCCATGAAGCAACATAATCAAACCCATATCTGCCATATCCAACGTATTTTTAAGTCCTTGAATAAAACCATTAGAAAATAGATATTCCCTTAATAGGGCTTTTTCATCTATTCTACCCCGTTTATATATTTGTTTCCAAAAAACTTTTCCAAAAGTAGATGTATTTTTACTGGATTCCATGCTTAGTTTTGTGGCATAATAAGCGAGACTGTGCATGATATCCATAACAGGGATACCACGCGGACATCTAACTTTACATGAATAGCAGGATGTGCACAGGAAAATAGACTTGCTTTTTAAGATTGTTGCTTTTTTACCCGCCCTGAGGAGGGCGAATATTTTACGAGGAGGGTAATCCATGTGGTGTTTAAGGGGGCAGGATCCTGCACACATCCCGCACTGAATACACTTTTTTATTTCTTCAACAAATTCCACATCTTTAAATATATCTATAGCCACCGTGCTATTGTATTGTAGCATAGCGTCAATTACCATCCTTTATATGGATTAGGTCCTATCTCTTCTATAGACTTCATAAAATCATCAATAATTTCTGGAATCCTCCAGTAATCTGCAATACCAACTTCCTCAAACTTTACCCTTTCTGATTCAAGGGCAAGCCTCTCAAGAGTTTCTGAAATTTTGCTTAGTCTTGTATTTGCAAGCTCACTCCCTTTTACAAAATGACATTGATAATCATCGCCATATCTACATCCAAGGAGAAGTATCCCATCTATCCCACGAGATAATGCATCAGCTATCCATATAAGATTCAGAGATCCCAGGCATCGTAAAGGTATAAAACGCACATATGGACTCCATTTAAATCTTTTTATGCCTGCCATATCAATAGCAGCATAAGCATCATTTTCACATACAAAAACGATAACTCTTGGCTTTTCTTCATCTTCCTCAGGAACTTGTATCGCATTTATCATATTGCCTATTATTTGGACTGAATAGTTCTTAAAGGAAATTACCCTTTCTGGACATGCACCCATACATGTGCCACAACGCCTACATCTTGTAGGATTAAACAGAGGATTAGCCTTCTCATCTTCATTTATAGCGCCAAAAGGGCATTCCTCTGTACATCTTTTACATTGGGTGCATCTTTGTAAATTTACCTCAGGATAACTTAAATCCCCTGACCTTGGATGAACTGCCATACCTTTCTCTGTCATTTCTATACACTGAATAGCTTTCATTGCTGCCCCTGCTGCATCATCCATCACCCTTGCTGTCTCCATAGGCTTTCTAATACATCCTGCAGCATATATACCTGTTCTTCTTGTCTCATATGGAAAACAAATAAAATGAGAATCAGGGAATCCATATCTTAAGGTTGGAAGTTCTGGTCCTTGCCTATATTCCAAATTAAGCGTACGATTTGCATAAAAACCAGAATCGGGGGTAACCTCTATCATACCTTCATCATCAGCACCTTCTGTGCCTTCAGGGGCTTTTATTTTGGGCGTAACCTCTGGTTTTGAAGCAGGCACCATTCCAGTAGCTAAAACCAACATATCTAAATCTTCTATCCTTATCTTTTCTCCCAGAAATTCATCTTCAGCCTCAATTATCAATTTTTCTCCTTGTTCTTCCACATTTGTAATAGTACCTCTTAAAAAGATATGACCATTTAACTGAGTCTTTTTATAAAATTCTTCTGCTTGACCTACTGTTCGCATATCCTTAAACAGGATATAACAAACAGCTTCTGGATCTTGCTCTTTTATATAAGCAGCTTGCTTAAGGGAGACTAAACAACATACAGAGGAACAATATGGCAAATGTTCAGGGTCCCTTTGGCCTGCACATTGGATAAAAAGCACATTCTTAGGTACTTTACCATCTGATGGTCTTTTTACTCCTCCATTAGATGCCATTTCTTCAAGTTCCCAATTGGTTATCACATTTTTAAATTTTCCATATCCAAACTTTTCAAGCTTATTTGCATCATAAGGCACCCATCCTGTTGCCTGAATTATTGCGCCCACTTTTTCACTTACAATACTATCATTAGTTTTAATACTAACTGAAAAAAGCCCAGGAGCTCCACTAATTTTTTCCACAGTTGCAGAGGTATATACTTTTATTTTAGAATTGTTATTAATCTCATCTATAAGTTCATTTAGTCCTGTATCATATAGATCCTCGTAAGGAGGAGCTATCTTTTTCTTCATCTTATTTAAAAATCCCCCTAATTTATCCTCTTTTTCCACTAAGATAGCTTGATATCCAGCCTTAGACACTTCTATTGCCGCTGTCATCCCTGCAAGCCCACCACCTACAATTAATATATCCTTTGAATACTCTTCTTCTGCTTTATAGGGTTCAGGGATATCCATATCTTTTACTTTTGCACAGCCAATTCTAATATAATCCTCTGCAAGCATTTGAGTGTCCTCTTCCTTAGGAGGTTGACTCCATGCTACTTGCTCCCTGAGGTTTACTCTTTCTACTATTTTATCAGCTCCAAAATTAAAAACATCTTGATTTACTCTTGGAGAACAAGCACATATTACAATGGTATTAATCTCCTCATTAGTTATATCTTGATTTATCAACTCAATCCCTTCGTGCCCACATAAAAAGGGATGCTCTTTACATATTGATATATCAAACTCTTCACCCACTAATTCTTTAATGGGCTCCACATCAATAGCATCTCCAATACCGCATCCTGTGCAGATATAAACTCCAACCCTCTTTTCCATTGCGCATTACCTCCTGGAGATTGATTGAATAGCCTTAATGGCTGCTGCTGTGGCATCTTGAACAGAAGTTGCCACATCTGTTGGTTTTCTTACACATCCGGCACCATATATACCACTTAATTTATTATCTCTTAATATGAAGCCAAATTTATCCTTAGGTACATCAGGTGCCTCAATATTTATAGTGTTGGGAACCATACCTGTAGCAAGGACTACCATATCAAATATCAATTTGACCTGATTACCTGTATGTGTATCTTCTCCTTCTACAATAAGGTCCCCAGTATCTTCTTTTTCAGTAATAAATGCTATTTTACTTCTGATAAATTTTATCTTTTCATCCTCTTTAACTTTATTATAAAAATCTTCCAATCTGTCTAATGCCCTAATATCAATGTAAAAAATAGTTACTTCTGAGTCTGGATGTTTTTCTCGTACATAAAGGGCCTGTTTCATAGATGCTAAACAACAAACCCCGGAACAATAAGGAAGATGATTCTCATCTCGTGAACCAGCACATTGAATAAATGCTATATTTTTTACCTCTTTATTGTCAGATGGCCTTAATATTCTTCCTCCCGTGGGTCCATTTGGAGATGCCAGTCTTTCCATCATTACATTAGTAACCACATTTTTATATTCGCCAAATCCATAATATTCTATATTTCTGGCATCATATGGTTCCCATCCTGCTGCCCATATAATAGCCCCTACCTTTAAATCAAACATCTTTTCTTTCATATCCAAATCTATTGCACCGTATTCACAAACAGACTTACATTTTTCAGCTTCCTCTGTCCCTACAATAGAAGGATCCATCACATATCTCATGGGAAAAGCAAATTCATGAGGTAAATATATTGCCTTTATTTTGCTAAGCCCAAAATCAAAAGGATTATCTATCTCGGTCTCACATACATCTACACATTTTCCACAGCAAGTACATTTTTCATTTATATATCGTGGGGAAATTTTAACAGTCACATCATAGTTACCTTCTTCGCCTGTTATCTTTATTGGCTCAGCCATTGTAAAAAAACGAACTCTTGGATTCTGTTTCAATCTCCTAAAATTTATCTCAAGCCCACAATTAGGGGGACAAAGCTTAGGAAAATAATGATAAAATTGGGTAACTTTTCCTCCTAAATAGGGTCTTTTCTCTAAAAGAATTACATTATAACCTGCCTCAGCAGCTTCTAATGCGGCAGTTACACCGCTCATCCCTCCACCTATTACCAATATATTCTGATTTATAGCCTCCACGTCACCTTCCCTCCGCACGAATTTTTCATAAAGAATGGAAAATGCCCCAGGCATAAAACCTGGGGCATCGGGCTATATCAACCAATTATACTCCTGGCATATGCCATACATCCTTTTTCATCATCTCCCATTCGCCTGTATTGGGATCCCATTTGCAATTTACAAAACAATGCCAATTATCCTCATCCATTTTTGGAAAATCTGCTCTAAAGTAGTATCCCGGCCATCTTGTCTCTTCTCTAAAGAGGACACTTCTAATATGAGCCTCTGCTTGCCACATTCTATGTATATTTTCCCAGCATCTCATAAGTTCGTGTAAATTACGAGCAGCCAATTTCTCACTATCCTCTTTTAAGAAAACAAATAACTCTAATGCCCTATCCAACAATGGTTTACTTGTCTTAAATGCAGATGTAACACCACCCACATATTCATCCATTATTTTCTGTAGCCGATCCATAAACTGACGCCACAATATATAATTGGGATTAACAGTAGGATCAGTTGTAAGGTCTTTAAACTGCTCAAATCTGTCTATTGGAGCAAGAACCTTTTTCTTAAGTTCTTCTATTTTAGCAGCATCAATTTTAGGTTCTTCACCCTTTTCAATTATATATTTTATTGCAGATTTACCAGCAATTCTTCCCTCTGCATGCGAGCCTGAAGAGAATTTATGACTTGATGCACCAGATGCATCTCCTGCGGCAAATAAACCATCTACAGTGGTCATATTTGCATATCCCCATTTGTAAGGAGTTGGTATATCCTCCGGACCACTCACCCATGCACCAGATGCACCTGAATGAGATCCAATAAAATAGGGTTCACATGCTGCAATCTCTGAAGGTTTTTCTTCAGGTTTAATATTTTGAGCTGCCCATAGATGTGCCTGAGATATAGTCATATCTAAGAAATCTTCCCACGCCTCTGACTCCAATTCCTTCATCTTTTTCTTAAATGCCTTTGGATCATCCTTATACTCTTCCGCAAGCTTTGCTATTGCTTCATGGGTTTGCATATATAAAGGCCCAAAACCTGCCTCTACATCCAGCATACCAAGGTAGTTCCTCAAATTAGCTGGTATAGGTTTTGAGAGTCCATAAGGCGCCCAATTTTTAAGCTCTTCTTTTCTAACCGCCATATATTCCCCACCACCTGCACTAACCGCTCTTGCCTTAAACAGTAAGAACCATGCACCTACAGGACCATAAGCATCCTTAAATCTAACAGGAATAAACCTTACTTCCTGACAAGTCATTTCACAACCTGCTTTTATAGTAAAATACGCACTTGAACCCGTATTAAATGGTGGATACCAAGAACGACCGAAACCTTCGCCTACTGATCTTGGACGAAATACGTGAACTGCTCCACCAGCAGCAATTATAGTTGCTTTAGCTTTAAATACATAAAATTTATTTTCTCTTACACTAAAGCCCACAGCACCAAGACATTTATTTCCTTCAACTATAGGCTCGCAAATAAATACCCTTTCAAATATCTCACCACCTGCATCTGCAATAGCATTTCTGGCAGCCTCTGCAACTATTATTTTATAAGATTCACCATTGATCATAAGCTGCCATCTACCTTCATGTACATATTTACCATTTTCATCTGTCCATATCCTAAGACCCCATTTCTCAAACAAATGGACAGTAGAATCTACATGACGAGCAATATTAAACACCAGATCCTCTCTGGATATGCCCATAAGATCCTGACGGACATATCTCACGTAATCCTCTGGGGTATTATCTCCATCTCTTATACCCAAATACTGATTTATTGCAGAAAGACCCATTGCAACAGCACCGCTTCTTTCTGGAACAGCCTTATCCACCATTGTTACTTTCAAACCGTGTTTTTTTGCCCAATATGCTGCTTCTGTTGCAGCACCACATGCTGCCATTCCTCCGCCTATTATCAGGAGGTCAGTATTGACTTCTACTGTTTCAAAATTTGCCATTTTTTACCCCTCCTTATGAAGATTTATAAGTTGGTACAGCATCTATTCCCAAGGATGCAGGCTCTGTTGCCAATGCTTCGCTATTAAGATCATCATGTGTTGGAAAACCACCTATTGGATCTGCAGTGCCTTCATCTGTGGTCCTGATAGGAAATTTAAATCTCTTTATTGTCCCATCTCTAAATTTTACTGTCCACATTATATCCCTTGATCCACGAAGTGGAACCACACTTGCACCTAAAGGAATAAAATCTGCATAACCACGCACATCAATTGCCTGTTGAGGGCAAATCTTTACACAACACTGACATTCCCAGCACATAGAAGGATCACGATTATAAGCCTTCATCTTTTCTGTATCTAATACCATAAGATCATTGGGACAGATGTACATACAAGCAGTTTTATCCTGGCCTTTGCAACCATCACATTTTTCAGCAATCACATAACTTGGCATCTTTTTACCTCCTTTTTTATTTTTTCTTTAATTATTACCACGCCAATAATAAAATTTTACAGATTTTATCTCACCTCCTTTTTTATTAGTTAAATTTCTATATCTGGTGGAGGCAAATATTCAGATTCTTTTGCTGCCAGTTCTTTTATCTGGTCTGCCTTTGCCAAAACCCCTTCCAATGCATCAGAACCTATAGATTTCCTTTCTGCTATTTGATTAAAAAATTCTCTCATAAAGGCAACAGGCAAATCAGTAATAGCGCCACGAGCATCAATCCTGGCTGTATCAAAAGTTTTTAATATTTTTTGACTTATTTCCTCTGGCACCTCCACTTCTAAACACTTAAGCTCTCCACCAAACATATGTTTTACTTTCTCTTCTATACTGCTACCTTTTATCTGCTCCATACGTTTATCATCTAAAAGTACTAATATATAATGAGCCATTTTAAACCTCCTATTTTTATAAATCTTCAAGATCCATTTCGAGATCTCTTTCTTTGTCTCTTACATATTTTTCATTACAGAAAGGATATCCAAAATGCTTCCACCATTTTACTACAACTTTATATACTTCGGGTCTCATAATAATAGCAGGAGGCTGAACCCCTTCTGCCACCATGCCTCTTAATAAACTTCCACTTATTCCTTCCCTTTGATGAGCACAAGTTTCGCTATATGCCATCTCTTTACAGACAGGACAATATGAAAATTCTCTTATATTCTGTGGTCTTATCTGCACTCCATATGGCACATCTGTTGGAGGCTGATCAAAACCAAAACTTGGGATGCCTTTTGTCCACAAAATCTGAGTTGCCCACATATCATAATATTCTCCAACTGCCGCATGATCTCGGCCAAACATATGATGAGTGCATCCCATATTCTGGCGTATTATAGCATGCAACAAAGATTCAAGAGGATTACCATATCTCATATCCCATAGACAAATACTGACAAGACGCCGTTCTGGTTTAATGTACCCTGCTGTACTTACTGCCTCTTGAGCTTCTACTATAGTTTCATCAGGATAATCACCCCGCCGCTTTACACCTATTATTGCATTCACAAGTATGCCATGACATGGTTCTATATCCCCTGTATATGCAGCATTCTTCATAAGAAATTCATGTCCTACATGAGGGACATTTCTTGTCTGATGAGCAATAGCTGTCCTCCAATTTAGTTCATCAAACTTCTCCCTACATTTTCTGGGCGGAAACCAAAATCTATCAAATGGAGGACGGAATTTAGGCTCATTTATTATTGTGTATTTACCTGCAAGAACAATTGGCTGAAGGCTTCTATAAATGACCCAGCCAGGATGTTTTTTATCAAATGGATGCTTAACTACCTCTGGATTATCCTCAGGGGTACCAAAAGTCTTATGAGCAAGCTCTTCTATATTATCTATTTCCCATACTTCTTCTATATCAAGAATGGCAAATGGTTTGCCTTTTAAAGTAAGAACTAAACGATCTCCCCCAGTAACCCCCAACTTGTTATAGTCTTCTTTACTTATGTCAAACACTAAAGGAAACGGAAAAATCCAATCATTTAAAAGACGGCGCTCTTTAAGAATCCTTTCTACCTCAGCCTGCTTCATAGAACCTTCTACTGGACTAAAAAAGCCATAACATATAGAAATAATCTCCCTATAAACATTCCTTACAGGAACTCCTGTCTCAAAATGAAGAGTAGGCTTAATTTCATATGTAGGACAGCCTTTTATCATTTTCTTTGCCACTTCCTTGTCTTTAATAACATTCTCGACCAACCTCCCTCCATGAGGCAATGGCCTTTGAATCAGTAAACTTGACATCATACACCTCCTTCAGCAAAAAAGTTTTAGCAACCTATTGAACATTGCACTTTATATTTATGCAACATATATGCCAAAAAAATATCGTTGACCAGCGAAGAAAACCTTAATAATCAATAGGGCAAAATTGCCATAAGCAATATTCGTTTATTATATAAGTATTTAAAAATTAAGTTAAATTCCAAATTATGGCAATTTTGCCATGCTATTAGGCATAAATGCCATATCTTTTCATCTTTCTGTATAAGGTTTTTGGGTCTATACCCAACATAGAAGCGGCCTTGCTTTTATGCCATTTGTTTTGGCGGAGGGTTTTTAGTATAATCCTTTTTTCAAATTCACCTACAGCCTGTTTTAAGCTGCCCGGTTGTATGGCTTCTTCATCTGAAATATCTGTCCCATACTTGTTTAAAAATTCAAAGCTTCCTACTGTAAGGTATCGTTGAATCATTCCTTGAAGCTCTCTTACATTTCCTGGCCAATCATAATTCATTAAAAGATCCATATACTTGGCTGGAAGGGTTGGAGGATGTTTACCTTTACTGTAAATCTTAAGAAAATGTTCTACAAGTAAAGGGATATCCTCTTTTCTTTCTCTAAGAGGCGGGATAAAAATTGGTATAATACTGATTCTATAATAAAAATCTTCTCTCATTTTTCCATTTGATACCAATTGTGACAAATCATTGTTTGTTGCAGATATAAGCCTAAAATCTGATCTGTATATTTTAGTATCCCCTATGGGTGTATATTCCCCTGTTTCCAAGGCTCTTAGAAATTTAACCTGAATATTTATATCTAATTCTCCTATTTCATCCAAAAATAAAGTGCCTTTATCAGCCACATATAAGTAACCCTTTTTATCTGCATGGGCTCCAGTAAATGCACCTTTTTTATGGCCAAAAAACTCACTTTCTGCCAACTGCTCAGGTATTGCTCCACAATTTACAGCCACAAAGGGTTTGTCAGCCCTGGGACTTAATCTATGTATAGCTCTTGCCACAAGTTCTTTTCCTGTTCCAGATTCTCCTAAGATTACCACACTTGCATCTGAATTTGCTGCTTTTAATATTAATTCATAAATTTGCTGCATTGACTGGCTTTTTCCTATAATATCACCAAATTTATATCTATCTTTGATAGTAGATTTGAGCTTTATATTTTCTTTTCTAAAATATTCTGTTTCTTCTTGCATTCTCTTTTCCCACAATACCTGTTCAGTAACATCTCTTATAGTAGCCAATATAGCGGGTCTGGATCTCAAGGTTATAATATTCCTGTTAATAGATACCCAAATCTCTTTCCCCTTTTTGGTTATTCCCAAAAGCCAATTCATAGATTCTATATGATGATTACTATTAGCTGTAAAATATGGATCAAATATCTTTTTACATAAAGAATGGAAATCAGGATTAAATATCCCTTCTATTTCGATACCTATAACCTTTTCTGGGTCAGAAAATTCAAACATTTCTGCAAATGCTTTATTTGTAAATAAAACTTTACCATTTTGGACCAAAACTACACCATCAGCCACAGACTCAGTAAGACTCCTATATAACTGCTCTCTTTCCCTGACATCCCTATGTGCTCTCTTTAATTCAGTAAGATCTCTCATTATGGAAAGCTTGGAAATTGTACCATCTGGATTTCTTATAGGAGTATCCAAAACATCATATATCTTTCTCCTTCTTTCAAAATGCCACTCCCTTCTAAGAGTCTTTTTCTTAAGCACTTCATAAAGATTACAACCATCACAAACATTGCTTTTGCCAAAATACTCAAAACATTTCTTACCATTAATTGGTCCAAACTCCTGCTCCAAGGCAGGATTTATATATTCTATCTCATAATTATCATTGACCTTATATATAAGATCTTTCATAGAACTTAATATATTCTTTATATTTCTGCTCTCAAGCCTTAAAGATTCTTCTGTTCTAAATCTTTCAGCAATTCTGCCAAGTCTTTCACTTATGGCATCTATTAAATCCTTTTCCATAAGAGAATCACTTTCCTCTTTGAAATAATAGACCTCTATACTGCCACCCCATTCCTCATTTATTACTATATCACTGGAATATTTCCATGGAGTGATACGAAAATTTTTGGATCTAAATTCATTGTAGCCCAAGATAATTCTAACACATATTCTATCAGAGGCTTGAATTGCAGATGGAATAATATCTACAATCCCCTGAGCTATTTCCTCTAAAGTAATATTTGGTCTTTCCCTTAATGTAGCTATTTGATAAAGACAATATAACTCTCTTTTTTTCTGAACAAGCTCATAAGTACGTTTTTTTAAAAGGCTTTTAGTATCTACTAAAATATTTTCAAGATGTTGTTTTTCTGATAATAGATATTGTAATCTAATCTCATCTCTTAAAATAGATTTAATATGCGCCAGCAATAATTTACCTGCTATAGGCCATAACCAAAATTGAGATGCTCCTGACTCCAGTATATTACTAATACTTTCAGATGATATATTTTTTTCTCCTATAACAATAACAGGAGCTTGATTATATCTTGATTTTATCAGAGATATTTCATTAAATAATATATCTTCTTTATGGTTTCCCGCATTTAAGACAACCAAAGAAGGTGAGTCATTGGAAAAGTCTTTTATAGAAGATACAAAGATAATCTCTACATTCAATGCATCTTTTAAGGAATCTAACAATACCTTTTTTTCTTCTTCTGAAAAGTTTATTCCTAATATTAAAGGCATATTTCATCCCCCCATAAAACCTATTTATTATTTTACAGGAGGTAAAATATAATTGGAAGTAATTATATTGGGCTCAGGAACCTTTATTCCTATACCTGAAAGATCGTCTCCTTGCATATTAATAAAAACCCAGAGGAGTATTATATTATTAGATATAGGTCCAGGATCAGTGCGCCAAATTGCAAAAACAGGGCTATCATGTGCAATGATCAATTACGTATTTCTTTCACATTTTCATCCTGACCACACAGCAGATATTATTCACCTGTTTTTTACTATCAAAAATATAGACGAAATATTTAAACGGCCATTAATAATATCTGGCCCTATAGGAACTAAAAGATTTATAAACGACCTTCAGCAAGCTTATTTAGGACATATAGATTTATCACCCAATATGTTAAAAATAGATGAACTTGGAAAAAAGAGTAGAAGGGAATATACAGATTTTAGTCTTATATCTCAACCTATGAAACACTCCAAAGAAAGCATAGGATTTCGCATAGAAGATAACTTAGGAAAAAGTTTGGTTTATTCTGGAGATACTGGAATATGTGATGAAATAATAGATCTGGCAAAAATGGCTGACATATTGATACTGGAATGTTCATTACCTGAAGAATATATAAATGCTCATAACATAGAAACCCATCTTAGTCCCTCAGATGCTGGAAAAATCGCATCTAAAGCAAAGGTAAAACTATTAGTATTGACTCATATTTATCCTGAATGTCTAAAAATAGATATTATCAACAGATGCAAAAAGTATTATAAAGGAAATATAATTATAGCTAAGGATTTACTAAAATTAAATATTTAATGATCTCTATCTATTATATAATTACTTAAGTGCAAAAGAGTTTTTTTTGCAGGAGAATCTTTAAAATATTGAAGGGCATTCTGGGCCTTTTTTGTAAAAAAGAAGGCATCTTTTTTGGTATTAAATATACCCTGACTTTTTATAACCATTTCTATAATATCACTATATTCTGAATCAAAAATTTCTCTTTGTTGTAATATCTGCTTTACTTTCATTCTATCATGAGTTTTCATTTCTTCAAGGGCATATATAAGAGGAAGCGTGATTTTCCCTTCTTTTAGGTCCTTTCCTACAGGTTTTCCAAATACATCTTCTGAAGAAGTATAATCGAGTATGTCATCAATTAACTGAAATGCCATGCCCAAATAGAGACCAAATTCAGACAAAGCCTTTTCTACCTTTTCTCCTTTATTAGCGATAATAGCTGCACAACCACATGCAGCAGATAAAAGAGCCGCTGTCTTTTTTTTGATTATATTCATATATTCTTCTTTTGTAATATTAGGATTATTGGTGCAAGCTATTTCCATTAACTGACCTTCTACCATATCAGTAGTGGCAGAGATGACTTTTTTTAGAAATCTAAAATTTCCTTCATTTATTGCTGTTACTAATGAACGCGAATACAAATAATCTCCCTCTAATATAGCCACATGATCACCCCATTTATTATTTACAGAAGGTTTATTACGTCTTGTTTCTGCATTATCCAAAACATCGTCATGCAACAATGATGCTACATGTATGTACTCAAAAACAGTAGATAATGAATAAACGTGATCCTTTTCATAATCTAAAAGTTTACAGGAAAGGATAAAAAGCAAAGGTCTAAGCAATTTGCCATTTCCTAAAAGTATATGGGCACCGATCTCTTTAATAAAAGGGATAGGAGAACCCATATTATTTATGAGTTCTTGGGTAATCTTTTTTATATAATTTTTTTCCCCTACTATATGGGGACTCATAGTATCTCTCCTACAAGATGATAAGCATATGCTTCTGTTATATAGACAGGCATAATTTTACCTATAATACCATATCCTTTATTTATTATCACTTGCCCATCTATATCTGGGGCCATAGCAAAACTCCTACCCACAAGTAAAAGATCTGTTTCTGGGTGTTTTCCTTCTATAAGAACCGGGATAATGTTACCTACTATCTTTTTGTTTTTTTTCTCAGAAATATCTCCTTGAAGGCATAAAAGAAAATCTCTCCTTTCCTCTGCAAGCTTTTTTTCTACTTGATTTTTAAATCTTGCAGCAGGCGTTCCTTTTTCAGGACTAAAAACAAATACACCTAAATAATCAAATTCTATTTCTTTTATAAAATCACATAATTCTTGAAAAATATTATCTGTTTCTCCGGGAAAGCCTACTATAACGGTAGTTCTTAGATATATCTTCCTGTGAAGTTTTTTTATTCTGTTTATCATCCTTATCAAATAATCTTTGCTATAACCCCGATTCATAAGCCCTAATATCTTATCATTTGCATGTTGAATAGGAATATCCATATAAGGACAAATTCTTTCCTCGGTCTCTATAAGCCTTAAAAGACGTTCAGATACACCATTAGGATGAAGATAAAGTAGCCTTATCCAGTCCAGCCCCTTTATTTCCAGAAGCATTTCTATTATATCTGGCAAACTAATATCTCGTTGCAAATCATTTCCATAAGCAGTTATATCTTGAGCAATGATGTTCAGCTCCTTCACACCACATTCTACAAGCTGTCTTGCTTCCTCAACTAATAAATCAGAAGAAACACTTCTAACAGGGCCTCTTAACTTGGGAATGAGGCAATAAGAACATCTATGGGAACATCCATCAGATATTTTTAAATATGCACTATAAAAAGGAGCACTTTTCAGCCTTGGTATAGAATAAGTCTGCACATATGTAGGAGTTGATATAAAACAACCCTTTTTATTGACTTTAAATATATCACCTATTAAATAAAATTGTGCAGTTCCTATCCATATATCTACTTCTGGTATTTCTCTCATAAGCTTATAACCATATCTTTGAACTAAACAACCAACTACTACCAATTTTTTTAATGATCCTGATGCCTTAAGACGAGCTACATCTAATATAGTTTCCACAGACTCCTTTACAGATTCATGAATAAAACCACATGTGTTTATAATTACTGTGTCAGCATGTCCTGGATCTTCAACAACTTCTAATTTATCAAACATAGAATTAAGGATACCCAACATGTATTCACTGTCCACCAGATTTTTGGGACAGCCAAGGCTAATCATACAAATCTTTTGCACCTATTTTTTTAAGGCCTCCTGAATCTTCTTGATCAGGACAGCAGAGCGGATGGGCTTTTGTAAATATTTTAAGCCAGCAGTAGAAATACCTTTTTCAGCAATAACATAATCTGGATAACCACTCATAAATATTGCCTTTATATCAGGTTTCAGCCTTTTCATAGCATCAAAGGCAGATTTTCCATGTTTATATGGCATAACGATATCCATTAAGATTAAATCGACTTTATCCAAATTTTCTTCAAATTTCTTTATTGCATCATCTCCATTAACTGCCAATATTACATTATAACCAAACTCTGTCAAAAGTTCTCTTAGATAATCTCTTACATATATATCATCATCAGCCACAAGTATGGTTCCAGAACCATGGGGTATGTCTTTAAGAGAACCTTCATCTTCCTGCGAAACTGCCTCTTCATCAACAACAGGAAGATATATTTTAAATGTGGTTCCTTCCCCAGGAGAACTTATTACATCTATAAAACCCCCGTGCTCTTTTATAATAGAATAAGAATTATAAAGACCAAGACCAGTGCCTTTTCCTACCTCTTTTGTGGTAAAAAAAGGATCAAATATCTTCTTCTTTGTTTCTTCATCCATCCCCATACCTGTATCTTCAACAGAAATAACAGCATATTTACCAGGATTTGTATGAGCCCCATGTTTCTTTGCCTTCTCTTCAGAAACTTCTACCACATAGGTCCTAATATTTAAAACCCCACCCAATGGCATAGCATCCTGTGCATTTGCCACCATATTCATCATAACCTGATACAACTGAGCAGCATTTACATAAACTACTGGATCCTCATTGGAAAGACTTAGATTTACCTGTATATCATCAGTTACAATATCAGCCAAAAGCTTTTTCACCATTACAATTTGATCATTTAACTTTATAGGCTGTTTCTTTATTTGTTTATCCTTGGTATATGTCAAAAGCCTATCTATCATCTCCCGAGCCCTCACACACGACATAACAATACGATTTGCTGTATCCATATCTATCTTATCACCTACCTCAAGGCGATATTTGATCATATCAGCGCCACCCATGATAGAAGACAACATGTTATTAAAATCATGAGCAATGCCTCCTGCCAAACTTCCCATTGCTTCTAATTTTTGGGCGTTAAGCAATTGTTGCTCTAATCTCTTTTTTTCTTCCTCTCTCTTTCTCAACATCCTTACCATTTCATTAAAAGCAGTGGCCAATCTAAAAGCTTCTTCATGATCAACCTCTACAGGAATTTCATAAAATTCCTTTGTACTTCCAAAACGACGCACCATTTGAGCCACCCTATCAATAGGACCAATTATCTTCATACAAGATCTTCTTACCCAATAATAAGTAATCGCAAGAATCAGAAAAAGTATTGTAAGAGATATAAATATGCAATTCTTCTGTTTTCTTATAATATTTGATTTATCCAATATCAGTTCTGTCCATCCTATCAACTTTTTTTCCTTAGGTATAATGCCCAATATCATTTCCTCTTCATTTTTAAATTCCCTTATCACATAAACAGGAGCCCATATATCAACATATTTATTATACTCAAATATAAAAGGAGGCTTTTCTTTATTATTCATTTTATCCTTTATCTTAAAAATACTGGTTAATCTTGGCAGACTCTTTTGCCCTTTATTTTTTGCTATATTAATAAGCACGGCATCTTTATCAAATATAGATATACCCACAACATTGGGTTGATACAAAAAGCCCATAGCTTCACCCATGAGAAGCTCTTTATTACCAGCCATAACCCCAAATCTGGAGTTTATTGCCAGAGCACTCACAAGAGATTTACCTTCATTTATAAGAGAATTTTTAACAGAAAGAATCTGTTGCACAGAAAAAAAGACAAAAATTGAGATAAATATAATCAAAAACGTAGTAGAAAAAGCTGTCATTATACGCAAAAAAAGCCCCTTCTTTTTTGAATATGAAAAAGAGGAAGCAAAAAACCTAAAAAAAGACTTTAACTTATTCATTGACCACCATCCTTATACTACTGGTTGACTCAAGCTTTAAACCCAAATCCTTTGCCACATGTGGATTTATCATGATCAATTTACTATTAGGTTTGAGTTTAACCGGCAACTTAACTTCTTTTTTGAGGATCTTCTTCGCTAACTCCCCTGCCTGAATTCCCATCTTATAAGGATCTGGGTATATAGCCATAAAAGCCCCCATTTTTAAATACTTTTCGGAAAAGGTTACAATAGGAATCGATTTTTTTAAAAAGAAAAAATTCATAAAACGCAATGTCTCAGGACTAATAACTGTAATATCAGGTGCCATAATATACACATCTATTTTATCAGATATCCAGTCTATGGCCTTAATAGCCTGCTTTAAAGTAACCACCTTTTTTCCAACTATACATAAATGAGCATTTTTGCCTGCAGCTAAAAGCTCTTTAAATAGATTACGCGAATGCCGAGGATCATATATCATGCCGACACATTTTACCTTTGGTATAAATTTTTTTATATAATAGAGATTGGTTTTAGCGGAAACAACCATATTTATACCAGCAAAATTCTTTTTTCCTTGGATTAATATATCTGGATTTAATACCATCAGATAAATTACAGGAATATCTCTTATTGAAGCAAGCTCAGATAAAGCCCATTCTCCTATTGCAAATAGGATTTGTGGCCTTTTCTTTTCTACGTACTTTTTTATATCTTTTTTATATTCATAAAGGATTATTCTTTGCGTATTGGAATCAAATGAATCCTTTATTCCTTTAAAGACCTTATTATAGGGAGGGATACCAACACCTTGGACAACTATAGCTAAGGGAAAAGCAAAGTTATATCCCCCACTTAACAAGAATATTATAAATATAAAACAAATACTGTTGCCAATTAGCCTTAAATGTTGCATTTTTGGATTGACAAATATTTTGTATATAGTTAACGTTATTCATAAAAAAAAATCAATTAAAAAATAAAGCAAGGGGTGACCTTGATAAAAATAATTGGTATTTGGATTTCTTTTATGCTTGTTATGCCTTGTTATATGTCATATGCAAGCAGCATGTATCTTGGCTCCAATACCAATAAGGCAAAGATGTTACAAAAAGAGATGCAGATACTTCGTTTGTTTTATACAGACAAAGAGTTGGTAATAACCAGCACAAGACAGCCAAAACTTATATCAAAAGTAGCAAAAAACATGAGTATTATTACAAAAAAAGATATAGAAATAATGAATGCCCATAATGTGGCAGATATATTACACAGGATAGCAGGGATTTTTCTTGATATTTATAGCCAAGATATGGGATCACCTGCCTTTATTCAGATATATGGATCAGAACAAAGGCAGGTATTGGTAATGATAGATGGTATGCCCATAAACTTCCATTCTGAGGGTTATGCAGAGCTTAACTCTATTCCAGTAGATATAATAAAAAGGATAGAAATCATAAAAGGTCCTGCTTCTTCTTCATGGGGTTCATCTATTGGTGGCGTAATAAACATAATAACAAAAGATGTAAAGAATTCTAAAAAACCCACAGGTTATATAAGATTCTCTTATGGAGAAAGATATACCTATGACACAGGCGCACAGGTATCAGGAAGATATAAAAATATAGGCTATTATATGTTCACAGGAAGACAAGGAACAGATGGTCTTAGGAATAAAAGGGATTATAAAAGGAACAACATATATTCAAAATTTGATGTTGATCTCTCAGATAATATAGATTTTAAGCTCTCTCTGGGATATAGCGACCCTGAAAATGATCTTGGCAAATATTTTCATTTAGCTCCAGGTTTGCATTCTTATTCCAAGAACCATTTTTATTTTCTTAAATCAGATCTCAAGGCGCATATAAGTAATGGGACAGACCTGAACTTTATGTTTTACCATATAAAACAAAGGGTTAATCTGGACAACAAACATATATTCACTAATATTCCCTACTTTAGTCAAAGTTTTGATGAGGAAACATATGGAGGAAGAATAAGGCTTGGGATAAAAAGGGGGAGGCACAATGGTTCTATTGGAATAGATATTGAGAGGGATGATATGGATCTTACTATAGATGCAGGACCTGCGCTTCAGGCATTAGGAGTACCTGCAACAGCATTGTTTAGCCCCCATAGAGAAAAATGGGCATTTTATATAAATGATACCATTGATATAGGACATCTGAGTATTATACCAGAGCTTAGATACGATCATGACAGCACCACAGGCTCTTTTGTAAGCCCAAGCCTTGGACTTGCATATAGGCTGGGGCAGCACACCATACTTAGGGCACAAATAGCAAGGGGATTTACACCTCCGCCTCTTTCCTGGATGTATGGGGGAGGGATATTTTTGATGCCAAATAAGGGTCTGGATCGAGAAAGGATAATGCTTTATCAAATAGGCGCAGAAACCAGTATATTAAAGTATTTATGGATAAAAGGCACTATTTTTAGGCATGAAATAGATGATTATATAAAAAGGCTAAGAGTTCCTCCTACAATAATGGGCAGGTATCAAAATTCTGGGGATCTAAAGAAAAATGGTATAGAGCTTTTGGCAAAATCTATCCCATTTTATGGATTTAGGCTGTTTGGCTCTTATACATTTGTTCATTTTAATCCGCCTAAAGAAACAGGCATTTCAGCCCTTAGAAAATATACATGTGGGGTAAGGTATGAAGACCATGGTATAATGGCAGAACTTTTTGGAAACTATATATGGTGGAATCTGGATTCCACATATGGTGCCAGTTATGACAATATGATATGGGATCTAAATGTAAAAAAGGCATTTGACTTTAATAAAAACAAGGCATACTTATATGTGGGTATCCATAATTTGTTTAATGGAGCTCAATATAGCTTTTTTGACAGGAAAAACCCCAAAAGGTGGGTAGAGGTGGGTTTCAGGGTAGATTTTTAAAAGGTCTTATGTTATGAAAAAAAGAATCATAGTTGTGGAAAAGGGGAAAAAGCCAGGTCCTTCTAATGTATGTTGTGGAGCTCTTCTGGTACCTATATTCTAACAGAAGAAAAGGTGGAATTATCTTTTTACATAAAAAAGCAGACATCAAATAGTGATCCTGAGGCCCTCATCCTCTACTCCACCAAAACCTCATCCACAATAATTATTCCAAAGGATTTATTGGAATCTATAGAAAAAAAAAGGATTACCCCTGAAGAGAAGCAGACCCTTAAAGAACTGGGATTTCTTGTGCAAAGCAGACAAAAAGAAAGGGATGAGATAATCCATCTTTTTGATAACATCAAAAATCCCTATCTAAATATACTCCTTGTGCTTAATATGGACTGTAATTTTTCATGTAAGTACTGTTTTGAGGGTTCATCCAAAACAGGGCTATATATGTCTAAGCATATATTAAATAAGTCAATGGAATTTATAAAAGATGAACTTTATAAAAAAAAGGCATCAGAGCTAAGACTTGCCCTGTATGGTGGTGAACCCCTGCTAAGCCCTGAGCTTGCAATAGAATCGCTTAAAAAGGCAAAAACACTATGTGAGAATATAGGAATAAATTTTAGGGCATCTATTATAACTAATGGTTCTTTATTTAAGAAAAAAATAGTCAAAGAACTATCACAACTGGGGCTTGCAAGAGCCCGCATTACTCTTGACGGGCCTCCTGAAATACATAATATATTTAGGCCATTTAAAAATGGAAGACCCAGCTTTGATATAATCTTAAAAAATATAAAAGAAAGCCTTGGCATAATAAAAGCCCTTGAAATAAATGGAAATTATTCAAAAGAAAATTATACCCAATTTCCAAAATTGCTTGATCTTCTTTTAAAAGAAGGTATAACCCCAGATAAGGTTGAAAGTATAAGATTTGAACCAATTATAAAACAAACATCTGGCATGTCTTTGTATAAAGGAGGATGCCTATCTATAAATGAGCCTTGGGTAGCAGAAACCAGCCTGTTTTTACGAGAGGAAATAATGAAAAGGGGCTATAAAACAAAAAGGATAGAACCCATATTTTGCCTTATAAACAATAAAAATGCTTTTATTATAAACATAGATGGAGCTCTTTATAAGTGCCCTGGATTTTTAGGCATAAAAGAATTTCAGATAGGAGACATATTCTCTGGCTCAAAAGAGCCTTTAGTTTATCATCCTAATAGATGGAAAAATGAAAAATGTTCTTCATGTATTTACCTTCCTCTATGTTATGGGGGATGCAGATATATGTCTTATCTAAGATATGGGGATTTATATCGCTTAGATTGTCAAAAGCCTTTCTTAGATCAATACTTAGACAGATTCATAGAACAGGATATAAGATATAAAGGAATTGGATAAAGGATCAAGAAATCTATTTTTATTTACAGGATTAAGCACCATATGGGCTGTTATATTTGGCCTCATAGGCCCGTTTTATGTGGTTCATGTAGAAAGACTAACAGGAGGCATGGAAAAACTGGGCATTGCCTTTAGTATAATGATATTTTTTCAATCTGCAGCTTCTTATATAGCTGGAAAATCATCAGACAAATTGGGGAGAAAGCCTTTTCTGTTCCTTATTGCTTATGCAGATGCCATTATCATATTTCTGTACACCATTATAAAAGGCACATATCAATTGTATATGCTTCAGGGTCTCTTTGGAATTAGTAATGGAATTGCCCAAACCATAAGTACTTCTCTCTTAGGAGATATTACTACAAAACACAAAAGAGGAAAGGCGGTAGGCATATTTCATGCCATTGTAGGAGTTGCTTCATCAATTGGGCTTGTGCTTAGTGGTTATATAGCAAAATTTTATGGAATAAAAACTATCTTTTATATAGCCTCATTCATCATGCTTATCTCTACCATCTTTCTTTTTTGGATACGAGAGGACGTAGTCTTTGAGGACAAAAAAAACAATAATAACAATACTGGCACTTAACATTAAAATCTCATGGGCATGCTTTGGAAACTTATACACAAGATAGTGTTTAACAAAATATAAAAAAGGAACTGAAAGCACAAACCATATTATAAGTGGGATAAATCTTTTCATAATCTTATTTTCCCAAACAAAATTGGCTGAATATTTTATCTAAGATGTCTTCTGTGGTTATCTCTCCTGTTATCTGAGCAAGAGCATCCATTGAACTCCTTATTTCAAACGCTATTATATCAAATGGCTCACCTTCTTTTATAAGATGTAAGGCACTAATAAGGTATTTTAATGCATTTTCTAATGCCTCTTTATGTCTCAAGTTTGGAGCAATATTAGACTCTGTGACTTCTATTTTCCCTTTTACAATTGTATCAAATATAAGACTTTTCAGCTCTTCAAGCCCTTTCCCAGTAAGTGCAGATATGTGCACCATAGGAAAAGAATATAACATCAATCTGGCTTTATCCTCATGGTTTAAAGATGATCTAAGATCTGTTTTGTTCAGTACAAAAATACAAGATTTATCTTTGCACATCTCTATTATATCCAGATCATCCTTGTCTAAGGGCCTGCTTTTATCTATTACAATCAGTACAAGGTCTGCTTCTCTTAATTTTTTTGTAGTAATAGAAATACCTATTTTTTCCACTTCATCTTTTACCTCCCTTAAACCAGCAGTATCCATAAGCCTTATGGGTAAGCCTTTAATTAATATGCTACTTTCTATTACATCTCTTGTGGTCCCCGGAATAGGGGTAACAATGGCTCTCTCCTCATCCAGAAGTCTATTGAGCAAACTTGATTTGCCTGCATTTACCTTTCCTACAATAACAGTAGCTATGCCATCTAACCATAATCTCCTTTGGCTGTGCATATGAATCATAGATTCTATGTGAGGTATTATATCTTTTTCCAATTCTTGTGCTATATCTAATCTGGATATTACAGCATCTTCTTCTTCAGGAAAATCTATAGCTACTTCTATCTGGGCAAGTATATCTGTTATTTTATCTTTTAAAGAATTTATCTCTTTTTTAAATACCCCTTGAAGCTGATGAGTTGCTAAAAATAAACCTCGTTCAGATTGGGCATTTATTAAATCTATAATTGCTTCTGCCTGAGTAAGATCTATTCTACCATTTAAAAATGCCTTTAAAGTAAACTCACCAGGTTTTGCAAGCCTCGCTCCCTGAGAAAGGATTATCTCAAGTATCTTGGATAGCACAAGATAGCCACTATGAGAATTTATCTCCACTACATCCTCTTTTGTATATGAATGAGGTGCCTTCATATAAGAAACAAGTACTTCATCTATAATAGCTTCTTTAGTAGGATCATATATATTACCCAAGTATAAATGATGACTTTTAAACCCTTTAGTCTCCCTTTTTGGAATAAAAATGTTTTTTAAAATAGAAAGAGACAGGGGGCCACTAATTCTTATGATACCTATGCCTGCCTGACCTATAGGAGTTGATATGGCAGCTATGGTATCCTCACCTTCCATTTCTATTACCTTTTTGTGAAGAAAAATTCCCCTTTGAACGTCTTTTATTTTCTCTATTTCTTGAAAACTTAGGAATTATAATAACTTTTTTTAAAGAGCCCTCTCCTGTACTTTTAGTCTCTAAACCTTTATCATCTTTTAAAGCAAGATGAATTACCCTTCTATCCCTGGGACTTAAAGGATCTGTTGAAACAGGTTTTCCTGTCTTCTTTGCTTTATTTCCCATGTTAACTGCAAGCCTTGCAAGATGTTGTCTTCTTCGCTCTCTATAATTTTGGGCATCCAGAATTATCTGAAGTTTTTTCTCAAGCTTCTTATTCACTATTTTGTTTATGATAAACTCTAAAGCATCAAGGGTTTTTCCACCTTTGCCTATAATTATACCAGAGTTATCTCCTTCTATCTTTAATAGGATATTACCATCTAAATTTTCTGTCCTAACAGCCAAATGATCCATAGAAAATAGCTTTAAGATATTTTTTAGCGCATCAGTTGCGATTGCTACTCCATCATTAATAAATGTATCTCTTTCTTTTATCCTTACCCTTATCCTGCTTTTTTTGCCACCAACTATACCAAATATACCTGAAGAGCCAGGCTCTATAACTTCTATTTCTAACTTCTCTTTTGGTAAGTTTAATTCCTTACATGCCTTTTCTATTGCCTCCTCTGTTGTTTTTCCTTGAAATTCAAATGTCTCAAGCTCCATAATCCCCCTCCGAAACCTTAGGATAATCTTTTTTGAATCCTATATTGTTGGATAATAGACAGTATGTTGTTAACCAGCCAATAAAGGACCAAACCAGATGGAAAATTTATAAACATAATTGTGAAAACAAGAGGCAAAAACATCATCATTTTTGCCTGAGATGGATCACCAGGCTGTGGACTCATCTTTTGTTGAATATACATGGTGGCCCCCATAAGTAATGTTAGGACAGGAATACCATAAGGTGGTGCCATAAGAGGAATAGAAAATGAAAAATGGAAAAGTCTATCAGGTGCTGAAAGATCATTTATCCATAACATAAATGGTGCATGTCTCAATTCTATGGCATCACAAAGAACCCTATAAAGGGCAAAAAAGACAGGAATCTGCACTATTATAGGCAAACACCCACTAAATGGATTTACTTTGTATGTCTTATACAGATTAAGCATCTCTCTGTTAAGCCTTTCTTTATCATCTTTATATCGTTCTCTTAATTTAGCCATTAAAGGTTGGATCTTTTGCATCTGCTTCATAGATTCATAGCTTTTGTGAGTAAGAGGCCAAAATATTATTTTGACTAATATGGTCAACAATATAATTGCAATACCATAGTTATGAACATATTTATAAAAAAACCTAAGCACATAAAGCAAAGGCCTTGCAATAAAATCAGTCCACCCAAAGTTTACTATTTTATCTAAATGATACCCTATTTTCTTTAATATAGGGATTTCCTTGGGACCTAAATAAAGTATGAATTTGTGTTGTATCTCCTCAGAAGGAGAAATTGTCACTGAAGGACCTTTATAATATGCTGCCAATATATTGGAACCAAATCTTTTTACCTCTAATACTCCATTGGAAAGATTAGTTACTATAGATGCCATAAAGTATCTGCTTTCACATGCAAGCCATTTTATGTTACCAGCAAATAACTTCTTTTGTCCCTTCTTTTTCAATTTTATTTGCTTTAACTGATTTTGAATAAAAGCTGCAAGCCCCAGATGAGAATAATATCTTGTTCTTTTGTGGTTAGGTAAAAGACTCCGTAGTTTTATAATAAACGAGCCTTTAACAGGAGACTTTCTTAAATTTTTAACCTTTACAATAACGTTAACTTTATATGAATTAGGATAAAACTTAAATATTTTGGTAACAAAGATTCCATTACAAGTTGCAGTATATTGAATCTCTTTTGGTAAATTTTTATTAAGCTTTATGCCCAATTTATTTGGCTTATAAACAAAAATTGAAGAATCTGCTAAATCAAAGCCTAATATAATAGGATGAAGTGGCTTTAACTCAGAAGGTATAATATCTATCCAACCAGATTTTTTATCAGGAGTTTTATAATAATTCTTTAACTTAAATTCCTTAATGGAAGGACCTGCACTACTTATCTCCGCCCTGTATAATGGAGCATCAACAAAACTTTCCTCTTCTTTCAATCTAACTATGGTTTTTGGTTCTTCTAATTCTATACTTTTCTGTATCTCTTTGGGATGTATCTTTTTGTTTACTACCTGCTGTCTTTTTTTGGGAATATTCCCCTTTGGTGCAAAAAGTAAAGACCATCCAATAAGCACAATAAATGACAAAATAAATGCCAATATAGCTCTCTTTTCCATATGATATTCCTATATCCCATTTTATTTAACATTTCATTTAACTGGATCATAACCACCTGGATGAAAGGGATGACATTTAGATAATCTTACAATAGTAAGCCACATCCCCTTCAATACCCCATATTTTTTAAAAGCCTCTACAGCATAAGTTGAGCATGTAGGAGTAAAACGACAACTCATAGGAAATAAAGGAGAAAAAAAATACTTGTAAATAAAAATCAGACTTATAGGTATATATCTGGTATATTTTGTAAATTTACTCTTTAAAACCAAAGAGCACCTCCCCTAATTCCCTTTCTATATCCTGCAATTTTAAACCACTTACATCTGCTCTGGCTATTATAGAGATATCATAACCTTTGGGCAATTTCTCTTTATTTAACCTAAAAAATTCTCTCACAAGACGTTTTATCCTATTTCTTTTAACAGCCTTACCTATTTTTTTTGTAACCGTGATGCCCAGCCTGCTAAATTCCATTCCGTTTTTATCTATAATAATAAGAAAATTTTTGCTATAAATACGTCTACCTGATCGATTTAGATTGACAAAATCTTTTCTCTTCAATAATCTTTCTTTTTTGGAAAATGAAAAAGATCCCATTAGATGCATATGTTTTTATACTGCCAATCTTTTTCTACCTTTAGCCCTTCTTCTTTTAAGGACTTTTCTGCCCCCTTTTGTCCTCATTCTAACTCTAAAACCATGGGTACGGGCTCTTTTGACATTACTCTTTCTATAAATCCTCTTCATATAGCTCCACTCCTAATCAAGGATTTAATAAATTTTTATAAAATCATGCCTCTATGCTTTTGTCAAGACAAAACCCTTAAGGGAAAAGCAAGTTTAACATATATAATCAAAAAAATAAAAGGAGAAGATGAATATGATTTTGAACTCGATTCTTGGGCTTTTTTCTAATGATCTGGCAATAGATTTAGGAACAGCCAATACATTAGTGTATATGAAAGGAAAAGGTATTGTTTTAAGTGAACCATCTGTGGTGGCAGTCAAAAAGGATGACAAAGGAAATAATAGGATATTAACGGTTGGAAAAGAAGCAAAAAAGATGTTGGGTAGAACGCCAGGAAATATAGTGGCTGTTAGACCCTTAAAAGACGGGGTAATAGCAGATTTTGAAATAACAGAGGCAATGCTTAGATATTTTATAAGAAAAGTACATAATAGAACCGCTCTTGTTAGACCCAGAATAGTTATATGTGTTCCAAGCGGAATAACACAAGTGGAAAGAAGGGCGGTAAGAGAATCAGCAGAGTCTGCTGGTGCAAGAGAGGTATATCTGATTGAAGAGCCAATGGCAGCAGCTATTGGAGCAGGACTTCCCATAACAGAACCAACAAGTAATATGGTAGTAGATATAGGAGGAGGCACAACAGAGGTAGCAGTTATTTCTCTCGCAGGGATAGTGTATAGCAAATCAGTAAGAGTTGGTGGGGACAAAATGGATGATGCCATTGTGCAATATCTAAAAAGGACATATAATTTGCTTATTGGAGCTGGAACAGCAGAAGCAATAAAAATAACTATTGGTAATGCATATCCAACTGGAGAAATAGAAACAATAGAAGTTAAGGGAAGAGATCTTGTAACAGGAATACCAAAGATACTAACTATTGATTCTGAGGAGGTAAGAAAGGCGATTTCAGATCAAATAAGAGTTATTGTAGATGCCGTAAGAACTGCCTTGGAACAAACTCCCCCTGAATTAGCAGCAGATATTGTAGATCGAGGTATAGTATTAACAGGAGGAGGTGCATTGCTTAAAAATATAGATATGTTATTAAGAGAAGAGACAAGATTACCAGTAACGGTTGCTGAAGATCCGCTTACTACTGTGGTCATGGGGACTGGAAAGGTGTTAGACAATATAGAAATATTAAAAGAGGTAGCATCTCCTTGGTAAAAAAAAGGATATTGTTGTGGTCAGTTTTCTTTATCTCAGGATTAATCCTGCTTTCTTATTATCCGCATAATAGGTCTTATTGGAATCCAGTAGAACAGTTTGTCATAGAAATCAGCGCGCCATTTCAAAAAGTCTTCCATAGCTCTATGCAGTTTATAAAAGGACTATGGTTTAATTATTTATATTTGATTAACGTGAAAAAAGAAAACAAACAACTAAAAAAACAGATTGCAAAACTAAAGTTGGAAAATATGAAATATAAAGCATTGGAGCAAACAGTAATACGTTTAAGAAAACTCCTTAATTTTAAACCAGAAGCGAAATGGAAAGTGATGGCCGCTCAAGTAATTGGTCGTGATACAACCCTATGGTGTGGATCATTTATAATAGATAAAGGTAAAAAAGATGGAATCCAAATAAACATGCCAGTAATAAGTGCTGATGGTTTAGTAGGAAAAGTCATCTCAGTTTCTCCTTATTATTCAAAGATATTATTAATTATTGATCCTAATAGTGCAGTAGATTGTCTTGATAGGCGGACAAGAGCCAGAGGTATATTGAAGGGCATATCTAATAATATGTGTAAATTAGACTATGTAGAACATTCTCAATATATAAAACCAGGAGATGTTATTGTAACCTCAGGTCTTGTGGGCATATTTCCAAAAGGAATACCTGTAGGAAGGGTAAAAGAAGTGAGAGAAGTGCCTGGTGCATTATTTAAGAAAGTAGAAATAATCCCTTTTGTAGATTTTTCAAGATTAGAAGAGGTGTTGGTCATATTAAAAAAAAGATCTTATTTCACACGATAATATGGATAGGAACACCTTTTTTCCTCCTCTTAGGGGGAGGACATATATTAGATTTAGTAACCCTTATTGTCCTCTATTTATATATCACATATGGCGAAAATAAGGCGGTTTTATTTGCGTTTTTTCAAGGGCTGTTTATAGATATATATTTTGGTAGTGTATATGGCCTTTATGCATTTGTATATGTTTGTATATGTATTTTTATATATTTGATCTCGAATTTAATTGATATACATGTGAAAATAGGAAATATTATAGCTATTATACTGGCTATCCTATTAAAGGACTTGCTATTATTATTTATAGAATGGTGTTCTTTTAAAATTTTTTTAATTAATGCATATCTTATTAAAACCCAAGTTATATATATAGTATTGACTGTATTAGTAAGTCCCCTGTTGTTCAAACTATTAAATAGGTTGAGATATGATTCAACTACCTGAATCTAACAATAGTAACCTATTCCAAAAACGCTTTACTTGGCTAAGTATGGGTATCCTTTTTTTGTTTTTATTACTTTTGTTGCGGCTTTGGTATCTTCAAGTAATCAAAGGAAGTGAATATAGAAAAAGATCTGAAAACAATAGAATTCGTTTGAAGGAGATCCCTGCATATAGAGGCAAAATATTAGATCGCAATGGAGTTGTATTGGTAGATAACAAACCAACTTATTCTTTATATGTAATGCCAGAGGAAGTTTCTAATCCCTATGTCTTGTTTAATCATTTGTCGCATGTAATAAAGATAGACCCTAAGCTTCAAATAAAAAGATTTTTAACAAAAGAAAAAAACTCCCCTTTTAAGCCAATATGTATAAAAAGAAATATTAGCTTGGATGAGGTCTCCAAAATAGAAAGCAATATATTTATGTTACCAGGAGTCATTATAAAAACCGAAGGAAAAAGAGAATATATATATGGTGATCTGGCTGCTCATATTTTAGGATACATATCTTGGAATATGAAGGGCAAAACAGGAATTGAACATAAATGGGATAAGCTTCTTTCTGGTGTATCAGGAGGCATGCAAATAGAGGTAAATGCCGCGGGACGAATGATAAGGATTATATCAAAAAGCCCCCCTATTCCGGGAGCAGATGTTTATTTGACAATAAATAAAAAACTTCAGCAAAAAGCAGAGCAGCTACTTAAGGGTAAAAAAGGAGCTATTGTAGCAATGAATCCAAAGGATGGTGAAATCCTTGCTATTGCCAGCAGTCCTTCATTTGACCCCAATATGTTTGTGGAAGGAATGGATGAAAAAACATGGCTTGAAATATCCAGATCTAAGGATCACCCATTACAAGATAGGGCAATTAATGGGCTTTATCCACCAGGTTCTTTGTTCAAAGTAGTTGTTGCAATAGCTGCACTCCAAGAAAAAATAATAAACTTTCGCACTACGTTTTTTTGTTCCGGAACATTCCATTATGGAAATAGGATATATAGATGCTGGAAAAAAGAGGGTCATGGCAAAGTAGATTTATATAGGGCCATAAAAGAATCCTGCGATATATATTTTTATAATTTGGGTAAAATGTTAGGAGTGGATAAAATAGCCCATTATGCAAAGATGTTTGGTTTAGGAGAAAAAACTGGCATTGATATAGGAAATGAAAGCAAAGGTTTGGTGCCTACTTCAAGCTGGAAATTAAAGAAGTTTGGCATTCCCTGGCAAGGTGGAGAAAACCTTTCTCTTGCGATTGGGCAAAGCTATATTTTGGTTACCCCTATCCAAATGGCAGTAATGTATTCAGCAATATTTAATGGAGGGATATTATATAAACCTCGGATTACAAAGTTGATAAAAAGACCAGGAGGAGAAATTCTATATAGATTTAAACCCCAAATAAAACGTAAGCTTCATATAAAATCACAATATCTTCAGTTTATAAAAAAAGCATTAATCGCTGTAGTGAATGAACCACATGGCACAGGTATAAGAGCAAGAATAGACGGAATAACAGTTGCTGGAAAAACAGGAACAGTGCAATTGCAAGAGTCAACGAATGAAGAAGAAAAACATATTAAAGATCATGCATGGTTTGTAGGGGTTGCTCCAGCTAAAAATCCTGCAATAACAGTTGCTGTTATTATTGAGCATGGAGGTCATGGTGGTAGCGCAGCCGCTCCTATAGCTAAGGAAATAATAGAATATTACTTAAAGGATCATGTTAGATAGAAGACTAATACAAAACTTTGATTGGGTTCTGTTTTTCATAATTATTGCTTTGGCTGGACTAAGTATAATGAACATGTATAGTGCTACTTACTTTGTAAAGGGAATAGGAGGAGCTAAAATCTTTAAAAGACATATATGTTGGTATGCATTTGGTTTCATAATGTTCTTTATTATGCTGATATTTGATTATCATATATTAAAACAATGGGCTTATCATATATATTTCGTTTCTGTCTTACTTTTACTCTTGGTGCTTATTATAGGAAAAATTACTTCTGGGAGTCAGAGATGGTTTAGAATAGGACCTATTTCTTTTCAACCATCTGAACTTGCTAAGTTAGGTGTAGCTATAATTATATCTTACTTTTTTAGTGAAAGACCAAACAATACAAGATATACGTTTAAAGATCTTTGGCCAATATTTTTATTAATCATTATCCCATCTGCTCTGATTTTAAAAGAACCTGATTTAGGCACGGCTATTATTATTTTTATATTTGCTGGCACAATAATCTTATTTTCAGGAATTAGCCGCAAATTCTTAATTATTCTTGTATTAACAGGGCTGATCATAGCCCCTATCACATGGGGTCATTTAAAAGATTATCAAAAAAAAAGGATATTAACATTTATCAACCCTAATATGGACCCTCTTGGAGCAGGATACCATATAACCCAATCTAAAATTGCTATAGGCTCTGGAATGCTTTTTGGAAAAGGATATTTAAATGGCAGTCAAACAAGGCTTCACTTTCTTCCTGAACAACATACAGACTTTATATTTTCTGTTTTTGCAGAAGAATGGGGATTCTTTGGCTCTCTAATTTTGATAACTTTATATATACTATTGGTTTTAAAAGGATTGGATATCGCAAAAAATTCTAAAGATAAATTTGGGTGTTATCTGGCATTGAGTATAACAGTAATGACATTTTGGCAAGTTTTTGTAAATATAGGTATGGTTACTGGAATATTGCCTGTGGTGGGAACCCCTCTCTTGTTTATGAGTTATGGTGGGTCTTCTTTGATATTTACTATGATGTCAATGGGAATATTGATGAATATAAGAATGAGAAGGTATATGTTTAATGGTTTATAAAAAAATAGAACCCAAAGATATACTTATTCTAAAAGAAATAGTAAATCAGGATAGGATTTCTAAAGGCATATCTAACCTTCAGCTTCACTCAATTGATCAATCCCATCACAAACCACGTCTTCCAGAATTAGTCATATGGCCAATAGATGAAAAAGAGGTTTCAAATATACTAAATTATGCCAACAAGAAAATGATACCTGTAACAGCATGGGGATCTGGAACAAGCCTTGAAGGAAATCCTGTTCCTATATATGGAGGAATAGTTTTAGATTTTTCCTATATGAATAAAATCTTAGATATAAGAGAAAAGGATTTTCAGGCAGATGTGCAGCCAGGGGTTATATATCAGGATTTAAATCATAGCCTAAGACATAAAGGTTTATTTTTTCCTCCAGATCCTGGAGCAAGAGCAACTATAGGAGGCATGATAGGTAATAATGCCAGTGGAATGCGTACTATAAAATATGGCTCTACAAGAGATAACATACTTAGACTAAAACTTGTTCTTGCAAACGGAGAGATAATTGAATTGGGTAGCCGGAGTTTTAAAAGCTCTTCTGGTTATGATTTGCTTAGACTGTTTGTAGGCTCAGAAGGAACCCTGGGAATTGTGGTAGAAGCCACAGTAAAATTAAAAGGTATTCCAGAATATTCTTCAGCCGCTTTTATAGGATTTGATAATATTCAATATGCTTCAACGGCAGTATTTGAGATAATAAGATCTGGTTTAGAACCAGCATGTCTTGAACTAATGGATAAAAAATGTGTTTATGTGATCAATAAAATAAAAAGTCTTAATCTAAATATACAAGATAGTCTGTTTTTGGAATTTCAAAGCTCCAACAAAGAAGAAATAAAAGAATGTATCCAAATAACAAAAGATATCTGTATTTCACAAAACTGCAAAAATTTTATCGAAGGTATAAACAGAGATCAGTATATCAAGATAGTTGATGCAAGACATGGACTGGGAGAAGCTATAAGAAAAAATCATCCCGGCCGTGTTCATACAGTTACAGATGTGGCTATACCCATATCCTATTTTCCACACATTGTAGCTGCTGCTTATAAGGAAATAAAAAATATTGATATTCCCTCTTATATTTTTGGTCATGCGGGAAACGGTAATCTTCACATTGCCTTTATGGTCAATAATAAAGATCCAAATGAATGGAAGAAAGTTGATAAAATAAAAGATAAGATTATAAAAATGGCCATTTCTTTTAAAGGTACTGCCACTGGAGAACATGGGGTGGGTATTGGAAAGATAAAGTATATGGAACTTGAACATGGAAAAGCCTTTTTTTGGATGAAAAAAATCAAGGAGCTTTTTGATCCCAATGGCATTCTCAATCCGGGAAAAATCTTCCCTTAAAATCTTACATCTATATAGTGATTGGAGATGGACAGGACCTGCTGAGCCTGTAGTCCAAATGTGCATGGGATTAATTAACAAAGGACACAATGTAATTTTAGCATATAGAAAACCCCCAATAAAAACAGATAACATCACTATTCATCAAAAAGTTAAAGAATTAGGGATTCCAAGTATAACAGATTTTTGTTTAGATCGATATATGGGAATATACAATACAATAATGGATCTTATGCAGCTACCCAAATATTTAAAAACACAAAAATTCCAAGTATTACATATGCATTTATCCCATGACCATTGGATAGGTGGATTATGTGCAAAATTTCTGGGAAAACAAGGCCCTGTTCTTATAAGAACATTTCATAAAAGAAATATAATAAAAAAAAATCTCTTTAACAAATTTTTGCTCAAGAATCTTACGCATGGTTATTTATTTTTCACAGAAAGCTTTAGAAAAAAATATATTGAGAGGTTTCATATTGATCCGTCTTGCACAGGATTACAACCTATGACATTAAATTTAAATAAATTTAGATTTAACAGCAAATATAAAGATATGAGAAAATATTTTGGCATTCCACATGATGCTATCCTAATAGGAACTGTTGGAAGATTTCAAAAATATAGACGTATAGATTGGTTTTTAGAGGCAGCGAAACATATTATAAAAATGAAAAACAATGTCTACTTCCTATTAATAGGAAGATCTAGTCATATAATGGATACAGTGATTAATCCCATAAATAAGCTGGGTATATCCCACAGAGCAATTGTTGCAGGCTATAGAAAAGAGGATTACATAGATACTTTAGCTTGTCTTGATATATTTACACTCCTCATGCCAGGATCTGATGGAACAGCTCGGGCATTAAGAGAGGCTATGGCCTTAGGAAAGGCATGTGTTGTATCTGATTATGGGATGCTACCAGAGATAGTAAATAATGGAAATTTAGGGATTATTATAAAAGACATAAAAACACTTATCAAAGCTTGGCTAACACTTATAGATAATCCATACAAAAGAACAGAGCTTGCAGAAAAAGCAAAAAAATATGCAGCAAAAATGTTTGATATTAAAATAGCATCAGAATTAATAGAAAAATTCTATTTTAAAATCTTATGTAAATGCTAACAAAATATTTAAACCAAAGATTATCAACTTTTATTTTACTCTTCAAATTTGTCTTTTAATTATCTGAAAAATAGAATTTTTTAAATGGTATTTAATTTTTCTTAAATAAAAAAATTTTTTTAATATTTATACAAGGCAACACTTGATCAATTACCGGACATGTACCAGTGCCTTTTATCTGTCTATTAGCTACAAACCATGCGTAAGATTCTTGTTCATTTTCATTTTTTGGATAGGAAATGTTTTGCGGGCTATTTTTAAAGTTTGTAATCGTCATAAATTCTTCAAAAACCTGTTTAGAACACCCGAAAATATCCTGGTAGTTTTCTTCTGTTACTTTCAATCTCTCATTAAAGTTTTCAAACTTGTAT
>CAZMNC010000126.1:0-3160 GCA_964567535.1 uncultured Desulfobacterales bacterium
TATCAAAGAACACATTTCCTTTAACAGGTTTATATAATCCTGCTATTATTCTAAGTAAAGTTGTCTTTCCACAGCCAGATGGCCCAATAATAGCAGTGATTTTGTTTTTGGGTATAAAGAGATCTATATCTTTTAGCACCATATTAAATCCATAGTAGGCTCTAAGTCTTTTTGTGATTATAATATTATTTTTTTCCACACTGTATTCCTATCTTGGATACAAGAGTAATTAAAAATATTATTATACATAAAACTAAAGAAGCACCCCACGCCTGTTTTATCCATCCTATATATGGAGAAACAGCATAATTAAAAATCATAAGTGGCAAAGAGGCCATTGGTTTAAAAGGGTTTAGATTAAGATAAGGACTTCCAAACGCAGTGAAAAGAAGTGGAGCTGTTTCCCCAATAATCCTGTTCAAGCCAATAAGGATTCCCGTAATAATTCCACTGAGTGCAGAAGGAATAATTATCCTCAATATCACCCGATAATAAGGAACTCCTAAAGCAAATGCCACTTCTTTTATAGAATAAGGGACCATCCTAAGTGACTCTTCTGTATTACAGACAATTACAGGTAGCATCATTACAGCAAGAGCAACTGATCCAGATATTGCAGAAAAACATCCCATAGGCTTCACAATCCATATATAAGCAATAATGCCCAGCATTATGGAAGGTACGCCCTGAAGTATATCAATACATATTTTTATTATATTTACAAACTTACTATCTTGCTGTTCATAAAGATATACTCCAGCACCTATTCCTATAGGAATGGCCATAAAAGAAGAAAGAAAACTTATTATTAATGTACCAATAATTGCATTAAACACTCCACCACCTGATTCTCCAACAGGTTTAGGAAGCTTTGTAAAAAAATTCCAATTTATTATACTAATACCTTCTTTAAGAATGTATACAAATATCAAAAATAGAGGAATAATTGTTGCGATAGAAAGTATAACTACTAATGCAAACATAATTTTATTCAAAACTAGCCTTTTTTTCATAACTGCCCTTTTACCGCAAATTTTTTTATCACATATCTTCCTGCAATGTTTATAGCAACTGTTATTATAAAAAGTATAAATCCCAATCCTATAAGAGCAGACACATAAATATCTGAAGCTGCCTCTGTAAACTGATTAGCTATTGCACTTGCAATAGTATTTGCAGGATCAAATATACTTTTTGGAATATAATTCCTATTACCTATTACCATAGTCACTGCCATAGTCTCACCAATTGCCCTGCCTAATGCCAGTAATATACCCGCAAATATACCTGATCTTGCATATGGTAACACTAAATGATTTATTATCTCCCATTTTGTTGCACCAAGACTATATCCTGCTTCCCTCAAATTCTCCGGTACAAGATTTATAACTTCATAAGCAATAGAAGCTGTGTAAGGAATAATCATAATCGAAAGCACTACAGACGCAGCAAATATTCCTACTCCATAAGGAACAATACTCAACTTCATTTCTAACTTTTGAATAACAGGTACTAATACAAATAAACCCCAAAATCCATATACTACAGATGGAATGCCTGCCATAATGTCTATCATATTCCTGAACAATAAAGCTATTTTTCCCTTTCTTAGATATTCCCCTAAAAATATCGCAATAGACAGAGAAAACGGAAGACTTATAGTAAGTGCCATAAAAGATGTAATAATAGTGCCTATAATAAAAGGAATAGCACCAAATTGATTATTTATAGGATTCCATGTTCTTGAAAAAACAAATTTCCATCCTATATGCAAAAAAATAGGCAAAGAATTAAAAAAAAGAGTTATACACATGCCTACCACAATACAAACTACAACAGTAGCACATAAAAAAATTAAAAATTTGAAAAGTTTATCCTTTATATTTAACATATTATATAAAAATCAGTATAATTATTTTATAATAGGTTTTCCTTTGTATGTCATGTTTTTTATTATAAGTTCTGCTTTTTTTATAACAGTATGCGGAAGTCTTGCATATAAAAGTCTTTCGTTATATTTCTGGCCTTCATGAATCATCCACCAAAATAACTTAGCAAGAGCCTTTGCTTTTTTTAAAGATCTTCCTCCATAAAATTGCTCTTTGTAAAATATAATCCACGAAAAGCTACATATAGGATAACCATAGGGAGCATTTGTGTCAGTAATAGACATCCTCGTATCATCAGGAAGCCTTATATTTGCTGCAAGAGAAATAGATTTAAGTGTGGGTTTTATAAAATGACCTGCTTTATTTTCTATTAGTCCAACTGGCATTTTATTTTGCTTTGCATATATAAGCTCCACATAGCCTATACTTCCCGGAATCTGTCTTACAAGACCACTAACACCTGGATTTCCTTTTCCACCAAGTCCAACAGGCCAATTCAATGTTTTTCCTACTCCTACCTCTTTTTTCCATTCTTCACTTATCTTGCTTAAATAATCACTAAATATAAATGTAGTACCACTTCCATCAGCTCTATGTACAACCACAATACTCATATTTGGAAGTTTAATATTAGGATTAACCTCTACTATTCTTTTATCATTCCATTTAGTAATCTTTCCCAAAAAAATATCAGCAAGAATATCCGGCGTAAATCTCAGAGTCGGTATTCTCGGAAGATTATAAGTAATAACTACTGCACCAATACATGTAGGAAAATGAAGTATTTCTGCTGGAGCAACATGAAGTTCATCATTGCTCATAAATGCATCCGTGGCCCCAAAGTCTACTATCCTATTTATAAGCTGCCTTATCCCACCTCCAGAACCTATTGCCTGATAATTTACCTTTATTCCCGTAATATTTTCATACACATGAAACCATTTGTCATACAAAGGATATGGAAATGTTGCTCCTGCACCTAAGATAGTAAAATTACTTGATATGCCAAACCGTGAAAATAAAACCAAGCACAATCCTATAAAAACAATTATTATCTTTTTCATACTTAATCTTTCCATAATTTTTATGAGAAGATTAATCAAGTTTTGTAAAGCAGACATAAAAGAAATGTTAAAGTTTAGTTAAATATATATTTGTATTCTATAAAATTTATGACATCGCAATCCCCTCTATATCGGGTCATTTCTTAGAACAATACAAAAAGCTGTCAAGGACAGACTGGAAAAACTGTCGCAATCCCCTCTATATCG
>CAZMNC010000127.1:0-15954 GCA_964567535.1 uncultured Desulfobacterales bacterium
ACAACAGAATATAAAAAATATATTTATATATGGACAAAATTATTGGTATTTGCTTTTTCTTTGGATTGATCAAACAACATGAGCTGTTTAGGAAGATGTTCCCTTTTTTTATAAGATACACAAAGTGATGCTGGTATGTCAGGATTTTTACAATGGCACACTGTTGCTTCAATACCCATGGACTGAGCTATTAGTTTTATTCTTTCATAACCTTTTTTTCTAAGCTTAGGGGGTAAAAGCTTGCTTGTAGTGGAAGTACCAACCCTTTGCCATGGTCTATTTGAATAGCATGCTTCTAAAATCTTTATCTCTTTTGATCCCAGCTCATTTCTTAAATTATCCAATATAGATGGTCTTATATGAAGATAGTTTAAAATTACTTTTTTTATACTAAATTGTTTTAATTTATATAAAAGTGGCTTAATGTTATCAGTGGTATCTGTAAAAAAAGGGATTATTGGATCTATCCTTATCTCAGGTATTATACTTGCACTGCATAATCTTTCTATATTATTGAGTCTATCTTCTGGTAAAGGGGCATAAGGTTCAAATCTGGAGGTATAGAACCTGTCTAATGAAACCAAACCTATTTGTACCCTTATAAGTCTCTTCTTTCCTGAAAATAATGAGATAAAATAATCTGGAATATATCCCTTTGTAAGAAAAGATATGGATACACCTCTTTTTAGTAATTCTTCCATACACATGTAAGTTATGCTTAATATATCAGGATGAGGTTGAAAACAATCGCTTGCAGTATTGAATATAACAAATGCTGGAACTTTTCTTCTTCTAGAATTATCAAGCTCCTTTTTTATAAGATCCGGCAGATTTGAATAAAGTTCCACCACACCTTTTGGAGGAGCATTTGAGTAACCTCTTGCATAACAGTAAACACAGTAATGCATACACCCATTGGTAACATTTATTGCATGAAAGCCAGTTAGACAGCCAAAATTACATCTTTTAAGGGCAGATGACTTATTCTTTCTTACTATAATAGGCTTTAAAGGAAGCATAATTCACTCGAATGTTTTTAGGGATTATACTAAAATAAAAAACTATGATAAAGAGAGTAAAGATAGCTCTAGCTATCACCATTCTTATGATATTATTTTTAAATTGTGCTTCTGTAGTTGAAGTAAATACAAAGAGTTTTGTCCAAAATCCAAAAAAATATATAGATAAAGATATAATACTTATTACTAATATAGAGGAGATACAAAAAAGACCAAGACTCATGATTGGAAAAAAGGTAAAGATAAAGGGATATGTGGATTATATAGGTTTTAGAAATTTTCCCTACTGGAATTTTATATTAAAAGACAAACAAGGGAATTTGATAAAATGTTATGAAACAAGATATAGGATAGATGCATGGATAATTCCGGTAATGGCATTAAGGGAAGCGCAAAAGAACAAAGATATAATTATAGTTGTTGGAAAACTTAAGAAAAAAGATTTATTGGAACTAGACTGGATAGAATATAAAGGCCAAAAAATAGACACAGATGAGCTACCAACTTCACCCAGACAGTTTTTTTAGCAATCGCTCAAGAAATCCTATTTGTCCTTTTGCGATTTTTTCTTTTGCTAATTTTATAGGAAACCATGCTGCTTTATCTACTTCTGGATATTGTCTTATCCTACCAGATCCTTTCGGCCATTCTAATTGGAATGTATTGCTATGGATATCATTAGGATCTATATCACCTTCAACTGCCCATATATGAACAATCTTTCCACTGGACTGTTTTATTTCCCCAAGGTCAATAAATTCTCCATCTATATTGAAACCAGTCTCTTCATGAAATTCCCTTTTTGCTGCAGTTAAAAGATTTTCATTCTTTTCACAAATCCCTTTTGGAATAGACCATGCTCCCTTATCCTTCCTTGCCCAAAACGGTCCTCCCGGATGAACAAGCAATATCTCAAGTTCACCATTTTTATACCTATACATCAATATACCTGCACTTTTAACTGACATTAAATTTAGTATATAATTTTTATATAAAAAATAGAAGGAGTAGGGGATGATTAACATGGCATTTAAACAAATAAAAAAGGTTATTAACAGAGTATTGAATAGTAAAAAATACATAACGATACTTACAGGAGCTGGTATATCAGCTGAAAGTGGAATACCTACATTTAGAGGACCAGAAGGATATTGGACCATTGGCTCTAAGGAATACCAACCTCAAGAGATGGCTACATATGGGATGTTTAAAAAAAGGCCATATGATGTATGGAAATGGTATTTATATAGAATAAAGATATGTAGCGAAGCACTACCTAATCCAGGTCATATTGCCATTGCAAAAATGGAGGCATTATTAAAAGATAGATTTGTGTTAATAACTCAAAATGTGGATGGACTACATCTCAGAGCAGGTAATACATTTATGAGAACTTTTCAAGTTCATGGAAATATTTTTTATATAAGATGTTCTAATGAATGTTCATATAATATATATACCATTCCTAAAGAAATAAAAGGAAAAAACAAAGGAGAGGAAATAACAGAAAAGGAAAAAATTCTTCTTAGGTGTCCTAAATGTAAAGCAATAGCAAGACCTCATGTATTATGGTTTGATGAATATTATGATGAAAGATATTTCCATTATGAAACTTGTATAAAAATTGCAAACAACACAGGATTTCTTATTACAGTAGGGACTTCAGGTGCAACAAATCTACCTAATAAGATAGTATGGACAGTATATTCAAATGGTGGCACTATTATAGATATAAATATCCACCAAAATCCGTTTAGCAAAATAGCTCTAAAAAGTAAAGATGGCATGTTTATCAAAGATAGTAGCAGTAAAATACTCCCCATAATACAAAAAGCCATATCTTGACAACTCTATTGTTCTGCTGGTATCAAACATAAAGCTTGACATCAAAAAATTAAGGGGAAGGTCTTATGAAAGAAGAATCATTAAGCAAGGCATATGAACCAAAATATGTGGAAGATAAATGGTATCATTATTGGGAAAAAAATGGATTTTTTAAAGCAGAGATAAGACATGATAAAAAGCCATTTTGTATTGTAATTCCCCCACCCAATATAACTGGAACACTCCATATGGGACATGCTCTTAATAATACAATTCAAGATATTTTATGTAGATATAAAAGGATGAAAGGTTTTAATGTGCTTTGGCAACCAGGAACAGATCATGCGGGTATTGCAACTCAGAATGTTGTTGAACGAGATCTTGCCTCTAAAGGCATGAACAGACATAAAATAGGCAGAGAAAAGTTTACAGAACTTGTGTGGCACTGGAAAGAAAAATATGGAAGTATAATCATAAATCAACTAAAAAAGTTGGGATGCTCATGTGATTGGAGTAGAATTAGATTTACTATGGATGATGGACTTAGTAGAGCGGTAAAAGAGGTATTTGTTAAATTATATGAAGAAGGTCTTATATATAGAGGAGATTATATAATAAATTGGTGTCCCAGATGTCATACTGCTCTTGCAGACATTGAAGTGGAACATGAAGAAAAAGACAGTTTTCTGTATTATATACGTTATCCATTCAAGTCTGAAAATGGACACATTGTTGTAGCTACAACAAGGCCAGAGACTTTATTAGGGGATACGGCTGTTGCAGTTAATCCTAAGGATAAAAGATATATTAAATTTCATGGAAAATCTGTGCTTTTACCAATCATAGAAAGAGAAATACCCATAATTACTGACCCATATGTGGACATGGAATTTGGAACAGGCGCATTAAAGATAACACCTGCCCACGATCTTAATGATTTTGAAATAGGTAATAAATATGGGCTTGAAAGGATAAAAGTAATAGATGAAGATGGCAGGATGAATGAGCTTGCAGGTCCATATAAAGGAATGGATAGATTTGAATGTAGAGAAGCTATTATAAAGGATATTAAAAAAATAGGTTTATTAGAAAAAATAGAATCATATAAAACAGGCATAGGGCATTGTTATAGATGTAAAACTATTATTGAACCCCTTCTTTCAAAACAGTGGTTTGTAAAAACTGCTCCCCTTGCAGAAAAGGCCATAAAAGCAGTAAAAGAACACAAAACTAAAATTTTTCCAAATAATTGGGAGACAGTATATTTTGAATGGATGAATAATATAAGAGATTGGTGTATTTCAAGACAAATATGGTGGGGACATAGGATACCAGCCTGGTATTGCAAGGACTGCGGTCATATAAATGTGTCAAAAGAAATCCCCACAATATGTAATATATGTAAAAGCCAAAATCTTAAGCAAGATGAAGATGTATTAGATACATGGTTCAGCTCTGCGCTTTGGCCCTTTTCTACTTTAGGATGGCCAGATAAAACAGAGGAATTAAAGTTGTTCTATCCTACATCTGTTCTTGTAACAGGTTTTGACATATTGTTTTTCTGGGTTGCAAGGATGATGATGATGGGACTCCATTTTATGGGAGATGTCCCCTTTAAAGATGTTTATATACATGCTCTTGTAAGAGATGCAGAAGGAAAAAAAATGAGTAAATCAAAAGGAAATGTAATAGATCCTTTAAATATAATGAACAAATTTGGCACAGATGCATTCCGTTTTACTTTAGCTGCACTTGCTGCACAAGGAAGAGATATTAAACTTTCTGAGGAAACAATCTTAGGATATAGACACTTTGTAAACAAATTATGGAATGCAGCACGTTTTGTGCTGATGAACATAGAGGATAAAATAAATGAACCTGAGAAGAATGATCTTGGAATAGAGGATAAATGGATATTAACAAGGTTATCTCAAGTAGTAAAAAAGGTAACTGAAGCTATTGAAGACTATAAGTTTAATGAAGCTGCTATGGAATGTTACCAATTTATATGGCATGAATTCTGTGATTGGTATGTAGAAATGTCTAAATATTTTTTATATGGAGAGGATAATAAGAGAAAAAAAGTTACCCAGTCTGTACTTTTAAAAACACTATCTTCAATACTAAGATTGCTTCATCCTTTTATGCCTTTTGTAACAGAAGAAATATGGCAAAAGTTACCATCAGCGGATAAAAGCATAATGATATCCTCATTCCCTGAAGCTAAAGAATATATAATAGATTTGGATGCAGTAAATAAAATGGAACTTATAAAAGAGGTTATTCTTGGGATAAGGAATATAAGAGGAGAATTAAGAATTCCTCCCTCTAAAAAAGTCAATGTAATTATAGATGCTCCTGATAATGAAGCTCAACTTTTAAACACACATATACATCATATAAAAAACCTGGCAAAAACAGAAAATGTGAATATATCCCATGGAATCGAAAAGCCGGATTATTCAGCTACTGCTGTTATTGGTAATATTTCAGCTCATATACTTTTAAAAGGATTATTAAACATAGAAGAAGAAAAAAAGAGAATAATAAAAGAGATTAATAAAGTCCAAAAAGATATAGATATGTATACCAAAAAATTAAAAAATCAAAGCTTTCTTAAAAAAGCTCCTGCTCATGTAGTGGAAGAAGTAAAAGAAAAACTTGCAAAGTCCAATGATAAACTAGAAAAATTAAATCAAAATCTCTCATTTTTTGGGTCTATTAAATGATGATAGAAAAACATCCTTTTGTAAAAGATCTTATAAAATTGGCATTAAGAGAAGATATAGGTCCAAAAGATATAACTACGGATTCTATAGTAGATCCCAAAGATATAGGAAATGCTAAAATAATAGCAAAAGAAGATTTGATTTTAGCGGGAATCTCTTTATTTAAAGAAATATTGTTAGAACTTTCTCAAGAAATGGAATTTAAGCAATATTATAAAGATGGGGATTATATCAAAAGTGGAAATATAATATGTGAACTAAAAGGGCCTTTACACAGTATACTAAAAGGAGAAAGAACAGCTTTAAATTTTTTACAAAGGATGAGTGGTATTGCCACAATAACAAAAAAATTTGTTGAAAAAGTATATGGTACAGGAGTAAAAATAGTAGATACGAGAAAAACAATTCCTGGTTGGAGAATATTAGATAAATATGCAGTAAGAATGGGTGGAGGTTATAATCATAGGTTTGGCTTGTTTGATGGAATATTGATAAAAGATAATCACATAAAAGCTATAGGATCAATTAGAAAAGCAATAAATATGGCAAAAAAAAAGACCCATCATCTCTTAAAAATAGAAGTTGAAGTAGAAAATATAGAAGAACTTGTAGAAGCAATAGACAGTGGTGCAGATATAGTTCTTTTAGACAATATGAATATCAATATGATAAAAGAAGCTGTAAGAATTGCAAAAGGAAAGATAATGCTTGAGGCATCTGGTGGTGTAAGCTTAGAAAATGTTGAAGAAATAGCAAAAACAGGAGTAAATTTTATATCAGTAGGCAGTATTACACATTCAGCAAAAGGAGTAGATATAAGTCTTGAACTCATCAGAAAAGGCCATTGAAGTAGAAAATGTTTGGTTTTCATATAATGAGATAATAGTTCTTGAAAACATTACTTTTAGTGTAGAAAAAGGGGATTTTTGCGTAATAATTGGTCCAAATGGGGGCGGCAAAACCACTTTATTAAAACTCCTTCTCGGAATTCTTAAACCTGACAAAGGAAAAATAAAAATTTTTGGAGAATCTCCTCATAGCGTAAAACACAAAATTGGATATTTACCTCAATATATTGATTTTAATCTCTCATTTCCTGTATCTGTTATGGATGTAGCCCTTATGGGTAGATTGAACAGAAAAAAATTTGCAAAAAAATTTACAGAAGAAGATAAGAAAAAAGTGGAAAACATACTAAAAAAACTTGGTATGTGGGAACGTAGATATGTACATATAGGAGAACTATCTGGAGGACAAAGACAACGCGTTTTAATTGCAAGAGCCCTTGCAACAGAACCAGAAATATTATTCTTAGATGAACCAACAGCAGGTGTTGATCCAGAATACGAGACAGGAGTATATGAAATATTAAAAGAATTAAATAAGCATATAACTATTGTTGTAATTACTCATGATATCGGTGTTATATCCAGATATGCAAGGTCGATAGCCTGTGTTAACAGACGACTTATATTTCACGAAGAAGGCCAAATTACAAAAGAAATGTTAGAAATGGCATATGAATGCCCTGTTGATCTTATTGCTCATGGAATACCTCATAGAGTACTCCCTAAACATGAACAAGTAATTAAATAAATAAAACCCCTTGAATAAATCCTATTATCATGCCAAGTATACCTCCAAAAAACATTATATAATATAATTCTTTTTTGCATACTTTAAATATTACATTTTCAATATGCCTTGGTTCAAACTCATTTATTATTCGCTCTCTTATCAAAGCTTCTATATTTTTAGAAACTTCGCCTTCTTTTGTAGATATAATAAAAATTTTCCTTAATTCCTTTTTTATTATTCTCTTAAGCTCCTTTTTTAGGATTTCACGCAGTTGATTTTTAATAAAAGAAAGAAATGGTAGTTTAAACATATAAGTTTTTGTAAAGGATCTTAACTTATTAAATATCTCATCAACAACCTTATCATCTAATTCTAATGAATCAATAAGTTTTAACCATTCATCTGAAGTAAAGAGATGATTAGATATTATATTAGCTACATTGCCAGCCAACTCTTCTATCCTAGAAGGAATAAGGCCAGGTGTAAAAGGAATACGATAATTACCTATACGATATTCTTTGTAAGGATGAAATAACATCCATATAGCTATAGCATTTGTTGCCCATCCTATGGCAGCACCAATTAAAGGGGAAAGTATAATTTTAATATATACTGAAAGATGAATTGACAAACCTTTATAATCCAAAATACTTATCAAGAATAACTTACTATCTGCATATATCTGGTTTCTAAATCTTTTATTTTATCTCTTAAAATAGCTGCTTTTTCAAATTCTAAATTATTAGCAGCTTCTTTCATTTTTTTCTTAAGCTTTTCTATTGCCTTTTCCATATCCTTTATAGAAGAATAAAATTCTTGTTCTTCCTGAAAAGTAGGAATTTTAACATAATCTGCTTCATATACAGATTCAAGAATATTATCTATATCTTTCTTTATTGTTTCAGGCGTAATTTTATGCAATTCATTATATTTTAATTGGATTCTTCTTCTCCTGTTACTCTCATCTATAGCCCTTTTCATAGAATCTGTAATAATATCAGCATAAAGCAAAACTGTACCATTGACATTTCTGGCAGCCCTTCCACATATTTGTATAATTGATCTTTCTGATCTCAAAAAACCTTCTTTATCCGCATCCAAAATTGCTACTAAGGAAACTTCAGGAAGATCAAGTCCTTCTCTTAATAGATTTATTCCTATAAGGACATCAAATATCCCTCTTCTAAAATCTCTTATTATAGATATTCTTTCTAATGCATCTATATCTGAATGAAGATATCTAGCTTTTATGCCAAGATCTAACAAAAATTCTGTAAGATCCTCTGCCATTCTCTTTGTAAGAGTAGTCACTATGATCCTTTCCTTCTTTGCAATTCTATCTCTTATCCATCCTATAACATCATCCACTTGATTTTTTGCTGGTCTTACAATTATTTCTGGATCAACAAGGCCCGTTGGCCTTATTATCTGTTCCACTATCTGTTCAGCTTTTTTTAGCTCATATGGACCAGGTGTTGCTGATACATATATAACTTGATTAACCCTTTTTTCAAATTCCTCAAATTTGAGAGGTCTATTATCAAGAGCAGATGGAAGCCTAAATCCATATTGAACAAGAGTCTCTTTTCGGGATCTATCTCCCCTATACATTCCAACAAGTTGTGGAACCGTTATATGACTTTCATCTATTATAGTCAGAAAATCCTTGGGAAAATAATCCAAAAGCGTAGGAGGAGGTTCTCCTGGTGCTCTACCAGTGATATGTCTGGAGTAGTTCTCTATTCCATGACAGTAGCCAATCTCCATTATCATTTCAAGATCAAATAATGTCCTCTCTTTTATCCTTTGAGCCTCAAGCAATTTTCCCTTTTTTTCAAAATACTTAATCCTTTCACTAAGCTCGTCTTTTATTGCCCTAATAGCCCTTTCTCTTGTATCATAACTAGTAACATAATGAGTTGCTGGAAATATAGTGATTCTTTTTATAGATTTTTTTATCTTCCCTGTAAGTGGATCTATCTCATGAATAGATTCTACCTCATCATCAAAAAAAGTTATTCTAATAGCTTTATCCTCTTCATAAACAGGATATATATCTAAAACATCCCCTCTTACTCTAAATTTTCCTCTTGCAAAATCCCATTCATTTCTAAGATATTGCATTTCTACAAGCTTTCTAATAGCTTTTTCTATTGATAACTCATCTCCTACCTCTGAATAAAAAATCATTCCATGATATGCCTCAGGAGAACCAAGCCCATATATACAAGAAACACTTGCCACAATTATTACATCTTCTCTTTCTAAAAGTGATCTTGTAGCAGAATGCCTCAATTTATCTATATGTTCATTTATTGAAGCATCCTTCTGAATATAGGTGTCAGTTTGAGGAATATATGCCTCTGGCTGGTAGTAATCATAGTAACTTACAAAATATTCTACTGCATTGAATGGAAATAATTTCTTCAGTTCAGCATAAAGCTGAGCGGCAAGAGTTTTATTAGGAGCTATTACAAGAGTTGTTTTTTGCAAATTTGCTATAACATGGGCAATGGTAAATGTTTTACCAGAACCTGTTACTCCAAGTAAGACCTGATGTCTCATACCTGCATTTACACCTTGTGTTAATGCCATAATTGCCTTTGGCTGATCTCCCCTTGGTTCAAGCTCTGTTATAAGTCTAAACATTTAGCCTCCATTTTGTCCCTTGAGGAGTATCTTCTAAAATTATTCCCATATCTTTTAGCTTATCTCTTATAGCATCAGCTTTTTTCCAATCTCTTCTTTTTCTTGCGTCTGTTCTATCCTTTATCATTTGCTCTATCTTATCTATGTCTATAGGTAATTCCCTTTTATAAATGTTATTGAAAAATTGATTTGGCTCGTCTTGAAATATGCCCAATATATCAGCTACTGTAAGTAAATCTATTCTGTCTTTTTCTAATTCCTTTTTCCAGCCCTCTTCTTTTTTATCTAATTTTATATTTATATCTTTTATCTTTTCAAAGATAAGCCCTATTGCGCCAGCAGTATTAAGATCATCATCCATAATACTCGTAAACCTATATATAAAACCTTCATGCTCTAATACGTTTTTAAAAAAAGACTGAATAGTATCTCTTTTTACAGGGCCTAATATTTCGTCTAACTTTTCTAGCGTCCTATATGCCCTTATAAGAGCTGACTTTATGTTATTTACAGCATCTTTTGAAAAATCTATAGGACTTCTATAATGTCTTGATAGAAGAAAAAGCCTTATTACTTGAGGATGATATATCTGAAGAGCATCTCTTATTGTTATAAAATTACCAAGAGATTTAGACATTTTTTCTGATTCCACAGTCACAAATCCATTGTGAATCCAATATCTTGCAAATATTCCACCATTTGCACATATAGATTGTGCCCTTTCATTTTCATGGTGGGGAAATAAAAGATCTCTTCCTCCTCCATGTATGTCAAAAGATGCACCAAGATAGTAATTACTCATAACTGAACATTCTAAATGCCATCCGGGTCTCCCTGCTCCCCAGGGACTATTCCAGTAGGGTTCTCCTGGTTTAGCACTTTTCCACAAAGCAAAATCCATAGGATGATGCTTCTTTTCGCCTATCTTTACTCTCTTTCCAGCAATCATGTCTTCCAATTTTCTACCAGAAAGGACACCATATTCTGGAAAGCTTTCTACTGAAAAATATACATCTCCATCTGCAATATATGCGTGTCCTTTCTCTAAAAGCTTTTTTATCATATCAATCATACCATCAATATGTTCCGTAGCCCTTGGCTCATAATCAGCTCGCTTAACATATAAGCTATCCATATCTTTATAAAATGCCTTTATATAAAACTCTGCTATATCTTTTGTATCCTTTCCAAGTTCTTTCGCCCTGTTTATTATTTTGTCGTCAATATCAGTAAAGTTCCTAACATATGTAACTTTATATCCTCTTGCTCTAAGATAACGTGAGAGGACATCAAATACAATAGCCGATCTTGCATGCCCTATATGACACAGATCATATACAGTAACCCCACATACATATATGCCAACCCTTTCTGGATTGAGAGATAAAAATATTTCTTTATCTCTTATCGCAGTATTGTAAAATCTAATAGCCATCTTTATGCTCCTTTATAAGAGTTACTATTGAAAGGGCTGCTATACCCTCCCCTCTTCCACAAAACCCTAAACCTTCTGTAGTGGTAGCTTTTATATTTATGCTTTCTATATATACTTCCAGGACGTTTGCTATATTTTTTCTCATCTCTGGAATATAAGGGGAAAGCTTTGGCCTTTGCGCTATAATAACACTATCTATATTATTTATTACATAACCATCTGCTTTCATCCAAGAGAATACCTCTTTCAATAAAAACATACTGTTAATATCTTTGTATTGAGGATCAGTATCGGGAAAGTGGAGCCCAATATCTCCTTTTCCAAGGGCACCAATAATGGCATCTATTACAGAATGTATTAATACATCTGCATCTGAATGTCCCTCTAATCCATATTCATACGGGACTTCAATGCCGCCGAGTACAAGTCTTTTGCCCTTTACAAGCTTATGAACATCATAACCAATACCTGATTTTATCATGATTCTATAAACTTATAATCTTTATTGAAATATTAGTGGCAACTGCCACAATTTGTACTCGTTCAGGTAGAACAAGAAGATGAACCAGAAGATGGAGTAAAATTGTCTCCACTTTTAAATGCACAAGTAGACAATAATCTTTCCACATTGTCTCCTTTACATCTGGGGCAATATACCTTTTCATCTTTTTTTAATACAAGGGTTTCAAATGATTCTTGACAATCAAGGCATCTAAATTCATATATAGGCATTTTTTACCTCCTGTTTAGATATTCTAACACAAGTGCCGAAATCAGAGGGAACATTATTTCATTATGTCCCACTATATTAAATCCTCTTCCACCTTCTGTTGTGGGCCTTTCTACTACATTGGTGACAGAACGATATTGTTTTATGAAATCCATATTTATAGTTGTAAATTTATATACATTATATCCCAAATTTCTAACCAGACTCAATGCCTTTAAAAAGACTTCTGGCAATATTACTGCTGAACCTAAATTTATAAAAACTCCTCCCTCAAGCTGAGATATAAGATGCGCAAATATCCTAAAATCTTTATGGGATGTACTACCAATTGCCGAAGGATCTGCATATGGATGCATATGAATGATATCAGTTCCTATTGCTACATGTACAGTCACAGGCAAACCCAATTCATAAGCCCGTGCTAATATACTAAATTTAGTATAAGGAAAATTGTTTTTTATAAGCATTTTCCCTATAGATTTACCCAAACCCAAATTATCTTTATGACCTTCTGAAATGGCCTTATTCAACAAAATAGCCGTTTCTTCTGCCATACCAAATTTACCGTGTTTAAGTTCTGATGCCACATCTTCAGATGTATGACCTACCATTGATATCTCTGCATCATGAATTATACATGCACCATTCATGGCGATGGCCTTTATTATCCCTTTTCCCATAAGATCAATAATAATGGGACTTAATCCAAGTTTTATAGGATGAGCCCCCATTCCTAAAAGGACCATTTTATTAGATATAACAGCATCTACTATCCTTTTTACTATTTCTTTGAGATCCTTTGCACATAATATATCCGGCAAGCAATCTAACCATTCTAATAAAGACTTACCTAAATGCCATTTTCTTGCAAAATCTTTTATATTTACCTTGCTTTTTCTATCCCTAAGGGAATATGTCTTTACATTATCTAAGGATATAGGTTTGCCTTCCATATTAATATAGGTCTCTTTCAAAAAGTATATGATCTACAAGGAAACATATCATATGAGCTGCCATAATATGAACCTCTTGAATCCTTGGAGTATCATCACTCTTTACTATCATTGGCATATCCACTATTCTTGATAATCTTCCCCCATCTCTCCCTGTAAAAGCAGCGGTATATATCCCCATATCATGAGCTGTACGTACTGCCTGTATAATATTCTCAGAATTTCCACTCGTGCTAATAGCAACAAGCACATCTCCTGGTTTGCCTATGGCCTTTACCTGTTTCGAGAATACTTGGGCAAAAGAATAATCATTAGCTATACTAGTAATTATAGATGTATCAGTAGTAAGAGCAATAGCAGGAAGAGGAGTACGCTCTATTCTAAATTTATTAACAAACTCTGCTGCAATATGTTGAGCATCTGCAGCGCTTCCACCGTTTCCACACAAAAGAACTTTATTATCTTTCGAAAAAGCCTCTGCTATCTTTTTTGCCAAAAATATTATATTAGCCACATTGTTTCTTACAAACTCCCTTTTTATTCTAATATTATCCTCTAAAATAGAATAAATAAGTTTTTCCATGTTATTCACCTTATAATCAAGTTTTTTGTTGAAGTTCATCTACTGCTTTAGCTATTGTCTTGAATTCATGATTTTGAATAGTCCTTATATCTAAAATTACAGTATCCCTTTCAAGTCTACATATAATAGGAGGTTCATAATATCTAAACCATTCTTCAATAGCATTAACAGACATCTTTTTTGGCTTAAGGGCTATAACCGTACTTTTTATTTCACAAAGAGGAAGTGCTCCCCCTCCCACCATAGAATTTCCTATTTGGATTTCTATGGAAAAATTAGTTCCATTTTTATTTTTTATCATTCTTAAAAGACGAGTAGCCCTTTTTCTTACACTATCATAAGTCTCACATATCATAGATAAAGTTGGAATCTCCTTTATTGCTGTTTCTTCATCTTGATATAATCGTAATGTTTCTTCCAATGCCACAAGCGTCAATTTATCTATTCTTAATGCTCTATTTAGCTGATTTTTTCTAATAGTATCTACAATATCTCTTTTCCCAACTATAATTCCTGCTTGTGGGCCACCAAGCAATTTATCACCACTAAAAGTCACTATATCTACCCCTTGAGCCACAACTTCTTGAACAGTGGGCTCCTTTTGTAATCCATACTTTGAAAGATCAATAAAACAACCACTCCCTAAGTCTTCCATAACAATAAGTCCGTGTTTTTTCCCAAGCTGAACCAATTCTTTAAGAGATACCTCGCCTGAAAATCCTACTATATTAAAGTTGCTTTTATGCACTTTTAATAAAAGTGCTGTGTCTTGATCAATAGCATCTTCATAATCTTTCAAATGAGTTTTATTGGTAGTACCTACTTCTACCATGTATGCGCCACTCTTCTTCATTACTTCTGGAATTCTGAAAGATCCACCTATTTCCACAAGCTCTCCCCGCGATACTATCACCTTTTTTGCTTTTGCTAATGTTTCCAACGAGATAAGTACTGCTGCTGCATTATTATTAACCACCATAGCTGATTCTGCACCTGTAAGTTCCTTTATAAGACCTTCTACATGAACATATCTAAGCCCTCTTTTTCCTTGAGACAAATCATATTCCAAATTATTATAAGAACCAGCTACTTCCTGTAATCTTTCTAATACTCTTCTTGCTAATATAGATCTGCCAAGATTTGTATGAGTTATAACTCCAGTAGCATTTATAACTTTTCTTAAACTTGGCTTATTTATATATTCTAACTTCTGATTAACTTTCGCTATTATAGTATTTATGTTAAGCTCTTTATTACAACTCAATACTCCAAGTAAAATTTCATTACGTAATTCATTTAAGACTATACGTATTGCCTTTAATATAATAGCCCTTGGGTATTTTTTAAAATATCCTTTAATTTCAAAAAAATTACTCAATTTATCTACAGATGGTATATGCCTCAGAAGTTCATATTTCTTTTCTTCCATACATTCTTCCTTGAAAATATGAACACAATCTGCTATTTATTCAGTTAAATGGTGAGTGTAGCTCAGATGGTAGAGCACTGGGTTGTGGCCCCAGTGGTCGAGGGTTCGAGTCCCTTCACTCACCTCTTATTTTAATAACTTTCTCCTTTATGAGAAATCATATTATAAAGTTTAATAGCCATTTTTTTATTTATTCTCTTGAGTATCTTTACCTCTTTCATAGCTGATTTTGTATCTCCAATTTGGTCATATTCATATCCCAAGCCATAATGTGCTTGAGCATCATCTGGTTTTAGAGATATAGCATTTTTAAACGATTCTATAGCCTTTTTGTGCATATGGAGTATACCATACGCAACACCTAAATTATAATAGGCAGATTCATACTTAGGATTAATACGAACAACCTCTTTAAAGTGTTTTACTGCACCCTTTGCAACACCTGCCCATCCATATATTATACCAAGATTATAATGGGCCTTAAGATGGTCAGGATTAATTTTTACCACTTTTTTAAATTCTTTGACAGCGGCAACAGGATCAAATATTTTTTTATATTCAAGCCCAAGTTTATAATGAGCATCCACAAAATTTGGTCTAATAGCAACAGCATTTCTTAAAGCAGAAATAGCATCCTCATGCCTTCCAGCATTGCTATAAGCACATCCAAGCTTATAATATGCATCTGCATCCTCTGGATGTGCATTTACTATATTTTCCCATTTTTTTATCTCTTTTTTTATCTCTGAATTTGGAATCTCTTGTGGCCATACATAACCGTTAATAAACAATAAAATAAAAATGATAAAAAGTATTCTATATCTCATGGGTTTAGCCTCCTATTTTCTCTAATAAAGCAGTATACCATATCATTTCATGATCCCATATCTTGGTAATTTTATATCCATGTTTTATAAAGATATTTTTTATTTCAATCCACTGACTCCTAAGTAGACCAGACACTATAATTTTACTATTATTAAAACCAAGATTAAGCAAATTTGATATTACATCATAACTCAGAT
>CAZMNC010000128.1:0-13513 GCA_964567535.1 uncultured Desulfobacterales bacterium
GACAATGCCCTACCCTCTTCTTAGAATTATAGTGGAAGCGGACAGCTCCTGGTGGAGCTCCCGGACTTCAAATCCGGTGTGCCGGGCTAAAACCCCGGTAGGTGGGTTCGATTCCCATGCGCTTCCGCCATTTTTTTATTGATTTTTGAATAACAATTCATATAATAAATATGAATTCATATTTTTAATTGAAATTCATAGGCCAATATGAGGGAAAAAACATATAGAAAATATATTTGTATATTTATTATTGTTTTTGTTTTTTGGTTTTTACATATTAATAAGTGCTTGTCTCTTACATTAGATCAAGCAATAAATGAAGCTATAAAAAATAATTACCTGATAAAAAACAAGCTGGAAATGATTTATGCATCTGTTGGAGAAGAAAAGATAGAAAGATCTTTTATGCTTCCTGTACTTTCATCATCTTATTCATATGAAAGACTTAAGGAAAAACCTTACGCAATATTTGATAATCCTATTATTCCTGGAAACAGATACAAAGTTAGAATAGGAGACAGGGACAGGTTTTATTGGAACATAGTTTTAACTCAGCCAATATTTACAGGATTCTCTCTTATAACACGATATAAAATAGCTAAGTTTGGAGTGGCTCTAAAAAAAGTTTATAGAGAAAAGGCAATTTTGGATATTGTTCGAGACGTAAAAGTAACCTATTTTAATGTGCTTTTGGCAAAAAGATACTTAGAAATCGCAAAAGAGGAGGTTTCACAGCTTGAATCTCATTTTAAAGATGCCAAGGCATTCTTTAAACAAGGTATTATACCATATAATGATCTCCTAAAATCCGAAGTTGCCCTTGCTCAAGCAAGACAAAATCTTGTAAGAGCAAAAAGTAATTTAAAAGTAGCTATATCAAGACTTAACATAATCCTTGAAAAAAAAGTAGATGAAAACACAAAAATAGAAGATATAAAATCATTTATTCCTATTAATTATAAACTGGATAAACTTTATGCAAATGCCATTAAATATAGGCCTGAAATAAAGGCGATCAAGATAGCCATAAAACAAGCAAAACAAAAAATAAGGCTTGCAAAAAGTGATTACTATCCCCATATATATCTGTTTGCAAAATATGAACAACAAGGAAATGACATTGGAGCCACAAATAATGATTATGGCAATAGTCATAATGCAAGCATTGGTTTTCAGGCAAAATGGAATATTTTTGAATGGGGTAGAACAAAAGCAGAAGTAGAAAGGGCATCGCATGAATATAAGGCTTTATGTTATGAATTAAAAAAAGCAGAAGATAATATAAGGCTACAAGTTAAAAATTCATTTGAACAATTAAAAGTAGCAAAACAGAATTTAAAAACAGCAGAAACAGCTCTGATTCAAGCAAAAGAAAATCATCGTATAACAGATCTAAGGTATCAACAGAAGCTGACCACTTCAACAGAAGTTCTTGATGCAAGGACATTTCTTACCCAAGCTGAAGTGAATTATTATAACGCCCTTTATGGATATATGATCGCAAAAGCAGAGTTAGAACGTGCAATAGGAGAGAGTCAAAAATGATAAATAAAAGAAAGATATCCGTTATCTTACTTATAGTAATAGCTGCAGTTTTATTAGTGTATGGTATATTTATGATAAGGCATAGGATGGAATATGCTATTACAGATGCTGTATTTGTAGACACAGAAAATATAAACAATGTGGGATTTCAAAAAGTAAATGGAAGAGTAATAAAAATGACAAAACTTGAAGGAGACCCAGTAAAAAAAGGAGAACTACTTGCAGAAATAGATCCAAGAAACTATCAATTAATTATAGAGGAACTAAAAGATAAAATAGGATCAAAAATAAATAAAAGAGACAAACTTAAAATTACTCTTAATAGAACAATAGAAACTTTAAATATAAGAGAAAGTATAGCAAAAGAAAGGGTAAAAAAAAGTAAAAATGAAGTATCATCCCTAAAAAAAAGGATAGCCTCTTTAGACGCTCAAATACTGCAATTAAAAAGAGATGTTAATAGATATAAGAACTTATATAAAAAAGGAGCAGTAGCTAAAAGAACATATGAACAAATCGAGACAGAACTTATTGCAAATAAAAGAGAAAGAAGTGCACTTGTAAGAAAACTTTATGCATTGGAAGATCAACTATCAATGGCTAAAAAGGAAATTTCATTGGTAATAGTAGATAGAGAAACTATTAAGGAAATAAAAAAAGAAATAAAGGCTCTTAATAAAGAAATAGCATCTCTTAAAACAAACTTAAAAAATGCTGAACTTAATCTAAAATATTGCGAGCTCAGAAGTCCCATAGATGGAAGAGTAGCAAAAAAATATGTTAGTGTAGGAGATGTAGTTGCTCCTGGAATACCAGTGTATGCTCTTATTGACCCAAAGGATATATATATTTTAGTGCTCCTTGAGGAAACAAAATTAAAAGGGGTTAAACCTGGTTGTCCAGCAAATATAAAAATAGATGCATATCCTAACCTAAAATATAAAGGGGTAGTAACAGAAATACTTCCTGCAAGTGCAGCAAAATTTGCTCTTGTTCCACGAGATATATCTGCTGGTGAATTTACAAAAGTAGTTCAAAGAATGCAAGTTAAAGTAAAAATAACAAAAGGAGATATATCAAAACTTATTGTAGGTATGGGTGGAGAAATAGAGATAAAAAGAAAAAAATAAATTATGAGCGTACCAGGATTTACTGATATTTATAAAAAGATAAATTCAAGAGAAAGGGCATTTCTTACTGCTATTCTTATAACTGGGGTTTTTATGGCAATTCTTGATACCACTGTTGTTGAGGTAATTTTGCCTAAAATTATGTCTCCTTTATCAACAGACATATATGGAATTCAGTGGGTTATAACAATATATATGACAGCTGCTGCAACTGGCCTTCTTGTAGTGGAAAGTATAAGCAAGGCAATAGGAATAAAAAGGATATTCCTGATAGGGCTAATACTTTTTACTGGCGGTAGCTTTTTATGTGGTCATGCAAGTAGTCTTGCTGAAATGATATGTTTCAGGGCATTCCAAGGCTTGGGCGAAGCATTTCTTGTAGCAACAGCAGAAACAATATTATTTAGCATATATCCTCCAGAAAAAAGAGGTTTAGCTATGGGGATATATGCTTTAGCTGTTAGTTTTTCTCCTGCCTTAGGTCCAACATTGGGTGGTTATATAACAGAGCATTTTACATGGAGGTATGTGTTCTATATAAACATACCTATTGGAATTCTTAATATAGTAGCTAGCACGGTATTTATTCCAACTATGATGGAAAAAAAATCCAAATTAAGTTTTAATTATATTAGTTTCTTTTTTGTATCATTAGCCACAATTTCGCTTCTTACTTTGCTTTCTAAAGGGCAAGAAAAAGGTTGGTTTCAATCTATGTTTATTGTAAGGTTGATATTTATATGCTCTATATCATTTTGTATATATTTTATATTAGAACTTATCTCAAAGAACTCTTTAATTGATTTTTCTATATTCAAAATAAAGGAATTTAGAACTGCTATAGGCGTTTATTTTTTTATCCTGGGACTTTCTATGTACCAAATATTTTATTTGCTTCCCCAATACTATGAAAGACTGAGATTTTTGAGCACATTACAAACAGGCCTATTTCTTATGCCAATGGCACTTTGCATAGCTTTCTTCTCTATTATATCTGGCATAATGAGTGATAAAATAGGACCTGAAAGAGTTCTAATAATAACAGTGATTCTTTATTTTATTTCTGTTTATTTTATACTACCTCATATTAATTACTATACTCCCAAGAACAAAAGCATATGGATGATAATGAGTTGGGGAGTTGCTATTGGCATGTTCTTTGCGCCTGTTACTACCCTTGCACTTAAAAAGCTTAAAGACAAAACAAACCTTGGAGTAAGCTTAATGCATTATTCAAGATTTATTGGGGGATCTTTTGGAACTGCTCTTGCAACAAATAAGTTACAAAAAAGTATAGCATTTCACTACGATGAGATATGTGCCCTTCAATCACAGGATTTATATTATATAAAACAATATATAGCAAAATGGTATTTTTATACCTCCAAATATTTTTCTCCTGAGATAGCCTTAAAAAAGAGTAAGGCCCTTCTCGGTTTTGCTATAAAAATTCAAGCTATGAGTTATGCATTTGAAGATACATTTAGAGAATCAGGTATATATGCAATTATTGGGTGCATGTTTCTTATATTTTTCCTCTGGGAGGAATATTATGCAATTAGAAAAAATGAGATTGACACGCCGAGAAAGGGAGAAGCTCCAGCATAGAAGAGAAATACTGGGAGCCGCTCTTAAACTGTTTTCAGAAAAAGGCTATCATAATGTGTCCATGGAAGAAATAGCAAAAACAGCAGAATTTGCAGTTGGTACATTATATAACTTTTTTAAAAGCAAAGAAGATCTTTACAAAAGTCTTATAAAAGAAGTGGCCGATAAATTTCATCTGTCTTTAATAAAAGCAATAGAACAAGAAGGCAATATAATAGAAAGATTAAGAAATTATTTAAAAATAAAAGGAAATATCTTTATAGAAAACCTTCCTGTTATAAGGCTCTATTTTGCAGAAACAAGAGGAGTAAGTTTTAGTATCATTGCAGGGCTTGAGGCAGAACTTAGGCAACAATATAATGATTTTTTAAATAGACTGTCCAAGCTGTTTGAACAGGGCATAAAAAAGGGAATATTCAAAAGAATAGCTGATCCATTTTATCTCGCTGTAGCATTAGACAGCATGAGTAATTCGTTTTTGTTTCTTTGGTTAGAAGATCCAAAAACCTATTTTTATCCTGAGCCCGATTTTGTATTGAATATATTTTTTCAAGGTCTTTTAAGGAGTAAATCATGAAAAAAAATTGGTACTCGATAAAGCTGCCTTTGGGAGATAAGTCTTATTTACAAGATGTAGAAGTATATGTATTTAAGCTAACAGATGGTTTTTTGATGTTGGATGCTGGTCTAAATACAGAGGCTTCATATAATGCTTTAATATCAGGTTTATCTCAGATAGGATACAGAATAGATTATATAAGAAAACTTATTATTAGTCATTATCATTTAGATCACTGTGGATTAGCACTTAGGTTACAAAAAAAATTTTCTATTCCTGTATACTTACATGAGGCAGATAAAAAGATACTCCAGTTTTTTAAAAAACATGTGGAACATTATCCTGAAAAGATATGGGAATTTTATAGTTCTTATGGAGTGCCGAAAGATACTATGGACTTTATTACAAAAGAACTTTATGTATACAAAGCTCTGATATTAGGCCCAACAGATACATTGCCAATAGAAGATGAAGATATATTTGATATAGAAAATGGTTATATCCAAGCAATATTTACCCCTGGCCATACACCAGGACATATGTCATTCTTTCTACCTGAAGAAGGGATATTTTTTGGTGCAGACTTTCTTTTAAAGAATGAATGGCCTCATGGAGGAATATATCCTCATACAATAGGTTATAATCCAATAAAAGATTATTTAAGCAGTCTTAAAAAAGTCAAAGAACTTAATCCAAAGATTATAGTGCCATCTCATGGAGAATCCATTTATGAGCCTGTTGAAAGGATAAATGACACTATAAAATTTATAACAAAAAAGATAGAAGAGATATATGATACATTAAAAAAAGGCCCTTTAAACCTTGCTCAAATATGTGATAAATGCTTTAAATCATACGACTCAAGTTTAAATTATTTTTTCCTTTTGTCTTTAGGACTGGCATATGTGACATATCTAAAAGAACAAGGTATAGTGGAAGAAATAAAAATAAATGATACTATCTTTTTCAAAGGAATATAAAAATGATCTCTGCAAGAGATATGAAAGAAAAGGTAAAAAGATTAAGGAAAAGACCATATTGGTGGGATATGCCAGATGAAGCATATAAAGAATTAGAAACTGTAGTTGGTCCTAATAAAATAAGTAGAGAAAAAGTTGTAAGGCAAGCGTATGTTGGGCGTGGATATGCAAGGGAATTATTTTGGTTCTCTGGGCAAGCATATCCACCTTGTTGTGTCTTACAACCAGAGACAACAGAAGAAGTAGCAGCAATTGTTAAAATTTGTAATAAATATCATCTGCCGTTTAATCCATGCTCATCACAATGGTCTTATAATGCAAATCCAAGATTTAGACCTGATCAAGTGCAAATAGATCTTCAAAGGATGCAAAAAATAATGATGGATAAAAAGAACCTCTATGCTCAAATCCAGGCTGGAGTAAGATATGGGCATTTTTGTCAAGCCTGTTTTAATAATGACTGTATATTCATAAACACAGGAGGTGGCAGTGGCACTTCTGTTATAGCAAATCATACAATATCAGGATGTTCCCCCCTAAATTATCGCATGGGTAATGCTCAAAGAAGAATTCTCTCTTGCATATGGGTTACACCAGAAGGAGATATAGTAACAACAGGTTCATGGACAGGAAGACAAATCACATTAGAAAATGGATTTTGGGGAGATGGTCTGGGGCCTAACTTAAATGGTGTATGGCGTGGTCATATTGGTTGGTTTGGCGCAATGGGAATTATTACAGAAATGACAATAAAGATATTCCCTTTTATAGAAAATGCGAATAAAGCAATGATTCCAAAGGGTATAAGCCCTAACTCTCATATCTTTTTCAATACAAACAGAGTTCAATGGCAAAATATAAAGCTTTCTTCAAGAAAGGCTCTTGAAGATTATATATATGAACTTTCTCATGCTCAAATAGGGGCAGTTATTACTAAGGTACCAGTATTTTGGAGAATAATTGCAAGGTCAAAAGATAAGGAAGATTTTTGGGAAAGATGGAGTGGAGTAACAGAAGAGGATATTGAAAATTTTCATATGGTAAGGGTATTACTTGTAGGATTCACAAATGAAAAGCAAATGGAATATGAAAGAGAAGTATTAAAAGAGGTGACATATCAATTTAAAGGCGAATTTAAACGAACTAAACCATCAGATGAATCTTGGTTTAAAAATGCTGATACATCTGGAATGTGGATGATGACAAATGGATATTCATCTTGTGAAGGAGGTCAAGAATCTCTTCGCTGTGCTTATGAAACAGGAAAAGTACTTGGAAAAATTTTATGGAAAAACTATACACCACCATTTATGCCAGAATATGGAGACCCGGGATGGTTTCAATCAAATGATTTTGGTCATTCGAGCTATTTAGAAGTATTAATTCATATGAATGTAAGCAAATGTGATCCTCTTTCTTTGTTATATAGTTCAGAATATATAAAGGATATTATAGAATGGCATTTTGAAAAGACACCTTTTATAGATGAAAGAATAGGTTTTTTTAACTTCTTTCCTGCATCTGGTTATCCTATTCTCGTACAAGGTCCATTTTTTAATAATTATCAAATATGGATAGATAGATTCAAAAAAGAATTCGATCCTAAGTGTGTGTCTAATCCACCTGCTCCATATGATCCTGAAACCTTGATTAAAGAACTCCCTGAATTTATAGCAAATAAGGCTCGCCGTATTATAAAAACTGCAAAAAGAGGCTAATGAAAAGATATAAAGACTTTAATTCATATTTAAGAGAAATATTTGGAGAAAGAGTCCAAAAAATTCCCATAGACGCGGGTTTTAGTTGCCCTAATAGAGATGGGACTATATCAAGTAAAGGTTGCATATTTTGTGACTCTCGAGGTTCTGGCACAGGTGCATTGATAAACAAGCGTATACCTATAAAGACACAAATAGAACAAGCGATACGTTATTTTAGAAAAAGATATAAGGCAAAAAAATTTATCGCATATTTTCAGGCTTTTACAAATACATATGCATCAATAGAAAAACTAAAAAAAACATATGATCAGGTTTTATGTTTTGATGATATTGTTGGGATCTCTATTGGAACAAGACCCGATTGTATTGACAAAGAAAAATTAAATCTTATTTCGTCTTATAAAGAAAAATATATGATTTGGATAGAGTACGGGCTTCAATCTGCACATGATAAAACCTTACAAAGAATAAACAGAGGACATAATGTAAAATGCTTTGAAAATGCAGTATATATGACAAAAAGGTATGAAATAAACATATGCGCTCATGTTATCATCGGGCTTCCTGGAGAAGATAAAAAAATGATACTGGAAACAGCTCGTTATATATCAAACCTGCCAATTCATGGGGTAAAAATTCATTTTCTATATATAGTAAAAAACACCCCTATTGCAGAAATATATAAAAAAGGTAAATTTAGATGTCTTGGAATGCAAGAATATGTTCAGCTTGTTATAGACTTTTTGGAACTTTTAAGACCAGATATAGTTATACAAAGACTCACGGGAGATCCTCCTTCAGATGAGCTTATTGCACCATCTTGGTCATTAAAAAAAAATAAAATATTAAACCTTATTAGAAAAGGCTTAGAAGAACAAAATACATGGCAAGGAAGATTATATAAAGCGTAATATAGCTTATTATATATTACTCTCCAATTACTCTTCTTTCTAATCTACCTATACGCACAAGTATATCAGCGGTTACCTTTTCTTCCCTTTTTATTCTTTCCATTTCCTGAGCTACTTTTCCAACTTGAAATGTAAGCTGGTCAATTCTCTTATTTGTATCATCTATACGACTTGCTAACTCTATCTGTACTGTATCTATACGTTTATTGGTTTCATCTATGCGTTTTACTAACTCTGTTTGTACTGACTCTATCTTTTTATTAGTCTCATCAATTCTCTTATTTGTATCATCTATACGACTTGCTAACTCTATCTGTACTGTATCTATACGTTTATTGGTTTCATCTATGCGCCTGCTTTGATCAGAAAGATGAAGATTTACATCATCAAGTCTTTTATTTGTTAACTCAAGTATAGCTTTTATTTCTCTATTCTCATTTTTTATTGCTTCAAGTTCTGGAACAACAAATTCTTGCAATCCTTTCTTTATAGCTTCAAATATATCCATTTCACGACTACCCCTCTATTTCTTAATGAAATTTTATTATTTTTATCTTGCATTTTATAATAACATATAATTATATATTCACATGAAATATTCTTAAAATATTTATTTAAGAAAAATATCTTAGTAAAACATATAAATATAACAATAATATAATATCAAAATTTATATTAAAAATAAATTATAGTTTATTTGGTTTATATTCAGGAACAATTTCTTTTAATATATGTTTAATCAATTTAGATTCATGCTTCTTAGCTGCTTCTATTAAGTCATCTATCTTTGAATCAAGCCAATATTTAAAACTATTTTTATTGGTATGGTTCCTCCACATATGGTCTGCCCTTAAAACCATTATTTTCTTATGGGTAGTTTTTATAATTCCTTCGCCTTCTGTAATAAGTTCTTCATATAATTTTTCACCAGGTCTAAGACCTGTAAAAATTATTTCAATATCTCTACCAGGCTCTTTTCCTGAAAGCTTAATCAAATCATTAGCAATATCTATAATTTTTATAGGATCTCCCATTTCAAGTATAAATATCTCTCCACCTTCTCCCATTGCACCAGCCTGTAAAATAAGTTGACAAGCTTCTGGTATTGTCATGAAATATCTTGTTACTTCAGGATGAGTCACAGTTACAGGTCCACCATGTTCTATTTGCTTTCTAAAAAGAGGAATTACAGATCCTGAAGAGCCTATAACATTCCCAAATCTAACACACATCATTTTTGTTCCATTTTCTCCATTTAAACTTTGCATAATAAGCTCACATACTCTTTTGCTTGCTCCCATAACGTTAGTAGGTCTTACTGCTTTATCCGTAGAGACCATCACAAATCTTTCTACTCCATATTTAATAGATGCCCTCATGATATTTCTTGACCCCACTATATTGTTAAAAATAGCTTCCCATGGATTTGTTTCCATCATTGGAACATGTTTATAAGCAGCAGCATGAATTACTACATTTGGTCTATGTATATTTATTATACCCTCTGCTACAGGACGATACTGCACATTTCCCAAAATTGCATGATAATTCTTGTAACCAAATCTAAATTCAAGTTCAGTATGAATTTCATAAAGATTTTGTTCAGACACATCCAAAAGGATCATGCTTTTAGGACCAAATTTTACTACCTGTCGACACAATTCAGCACCAATAGAACCTCCCGCACCAGTGATTAATACCTTTTTATTTTTTAAATATTCGCTTATCGTGCTTTCCTCAATTTTTACAGGAGGCCGTCTTAATAAATCCTCGTAATTGACGTCACGTATAGTTTTCACGCTAACCTTTCCATCTATTAATTCTGTTAATCCCGGAAGAGTCTTATATGGAACTTCGCAGCTTTCACATATACTAACTATACGCCTCATCTGAGGCCCTGTTGCACTTGGAATTGCTATTAAGAGTTGTTCTACAGTAAATTCTTTAACAATCCGAGGCAATTCATCTATTGTTCCTAATACAGTTATACCATGTATGGATCTTCCTTTTTTAGTAATATCATCATCAACAAAACCTACCACCTCGTATCTACTGAAAGGGTTATTTAGTATTTCCCGAAGCGCCATTTCTCCTGCATCTCCAGCTCCTATAATAACTGTGGATTTTTTTTTATTTAATCCATAAAATCTACTATTTCCTTCTTGTTTGAATATAAAACCTTTGTTATATAGGAATCTCACCCCTAATCTAAAAGCACCAGTCAAAATAAAGGTTAACATAGCATCTATTAAAAATACTCCTCGAGAGTATCCATGAAAGTGGCAAACATATAAAAGCACAGAAACTATAATAAGGCTTGAAAAGAAAGTAGCCTTTAAAAGCTTCCACATGTCATTTATACTTGAATAACGCCACATCCCCTTATAGAGTCCAAAGGAAAAAAAACAAATAGTTTTTATAGGAATAATCCAACACATAAGATATATAATTTGGTGTAAGTCTCTGTCGTTAATAATAAAATCGAACCTTACAAGATATGCTCCAAATAAAGCAAATACAAACAGACTTATATCAACTAAAACCATTATATAAAAATTTTTATTTTTTAATTGTGATAAGTTCATCTTTTAAATATCAAGTTAGCAAGTGTTCTAAAAATAATGTTTATGTCATTAAAAAAGCTCATACTATTTTTATAGGATATATTAAGATCTAATTTGTCAGGCAAAATTTTTTTGATATAAGTATCCTCTGGATTAATGCTCTTAGTAAGAATTTCCTCTTCATTACTATACTTAATAGAAGCCGGATCAGTGATGCCTGGTTTTAAATTTAACACTGCTTTATACTTGTTAATATATATATATTTGTATCGTGGAACTTCTGGCCTTGGACCTACAAGGCTCATTTCCCCTTTTATAACATTTACAAGCTCTGGCAATTCATCTATCTTTGTTTTTCTCAAAATTTTTCCGATTCTTGTTATGCGAGAAGCATCCCCTGGAGTAAATCCTCTTTTTTCTTTTTTAGGATCAACATACATGGAACGAAATTTTATAAGTCTAAAAATTTCCCCATTTTTACCCATTCTATCTTGAAAGAAGAAAACAGGCCCTTTTGAATCTAATTTTATAAATATCGCTACTAATACAAGTAATGGGGAAACTAATATAAAACCTATTGTTGCACAAATAAAATCAAACAACCTCTTTCCAAGGCCTTCGTAATTCATGAGAATATTTCTTTTATATTTTCAACAACATATATAATTTGTTCATCTGTCATGCCTGAAAACATAGGAATGCTGACACATCTTTCAAATACCCATTCAGCATTAGGAAACATATCGGGTCTGAGCCTGTATTTATTTTTATAGTATGTCATTCGATGAAGAGGTTTATAATGTACACTGGTACCAATATTCCTCTTTGTCATTTCAGATATAAATTTATCTCTTCCTATTTTTTTATTAGTTTTTTCTTGGTCTATAAGAATAGTAAATATGTACCAGGAATGGTCTTCCATATTACAATGTATTTTTGGCAAGACAAGTCCGGATACATCTTTAAGTTCATCAAAATATATCTGCGCAATCCTTTTGCGTTTCCTTCTAAAAAGTTCAGCTTTTTTTAATTGATGAATGCCTAATGCCGCATTAATATCTGCCATATTATATTTAAAGCCAGGAGCTATCACATCATATTCCCAAGATACACCAGTTGAAAATCTATTCCATACATCTCTGTCAATACCATGGAGCCTCATAACTTTTACCCTTTTTGCTATTTTATCCTCATTTGTGCAAAGCATTCCCCCTTCTGCTGTTGTTATGGTCTTATTTGCATAAAAGCTAAAGCAGGTAATATCTCCAAATCCCCCGATTAATTTTCCTTTGTAACGCGTTGGAATAGCATGAGCTGCATCTTCCATTACCTCTATGTTGTAAAATCTTGCGAAATCAAGTATAGAATCCATATCACAAGGATGACCACCAAAATGAACAGGAATTAGCGCTTTTATATCGCTTGGTTTTAAATTATAAATCTTGAGTGCCTTTTCTATCTGTTCTATATCAATACAAAAAGTTTCAGGATTACAATCAACAAATACTGGATCAGCACTTAAATATCTAACAACCTCTGCTGTTGCAGTAAATGTAAAAGTGGGGACCAAAACTTTATCATCAGCCTTTATTCCAAGTGCTTCCAAACCAAGATGAAGTGCTGCTGTGCCAGAATTTACTGCAAGAGCATATTTTACTCCTATAAAATCAGCAAAATCTTTCTCAAATTGTGCACACTTTGAAGCAGTAGTAAGCCATCCACTCTTAATAACACCTATTATTTCCTTTATCTCTTCGTCACTTAATTCTGGAATTGCAAATGGCACTTTCATAGATCTACTCAAAATTTAAAATTAATTATTTATACCAATATCAACTCTTACTGCACTTACTGTTTGGTATTACTAATGGACATATGGAATAAGAAAGCCTAAAAAGCCAAATCATAACTCCATGTTTTATTATTGCTCCACTTTTATCTCCATTAGTTTAAAATTAATTTCATAATCTTTTTCCTTTTATGGCATTACATTAATAAATCATTTCATTTCTGAATTGCCTTTTTGAAAATACATTATAAAAAATATATATCCAAGTTAACAGCAAAATATAAGTTAAAGCTTTAGTTACATACATAGATATTTACCATCCCCCCTCAAAAAATAAAACCACTTTCAAAGTAAGAAAGCAGTCTATTATTTATATATAACATAAAAAATATAATCTCTACATATTTATATAAGCTAAATACCATATTAGCTTTTGTTATAATAAAGCCTCATATGCAATATATCATTGTTCCAAAGGAAACCCATCTTATAAATTAAAAGTATAACATAAGATTTCTAATAATAAGCATTTTTTCTGATCTATTCAGAAAGATGGTGGATATATAGAATATCTATAAACTTAGTTATAGTACTTGTATTAATGTACCGTATCCTTATGAACAACTAAAGAAGGATAGAAAGTATGTCCTTATTATTTAAATGGCAGTGCAACAAAAGAGAAAATATATCATTTATATAAAATGAT
>CAZMNC010000129.1:0-4735 GCA_964567535.1 uncultured Desulfobacterales bacterium
AGCAGGATGCATATAGAGCACATTTTCCACTTCTGTGGAATATACATTTTCTCCACCGGTGATAATCATATCCTTTTTCCTATCCACAATCTGCACATATCCCTCTTTATCCATAACAGCAAGATCCCCTGTATAAAGCCATCCATCCCTTATTGCCTTTTTTGTTTCATCAGGCATATTCCAGTATCCCGGGGTTATGGTATCCCCCTTTACAATGATTTCTCCCACCTGCTTTTCATCCTTTTTTACATCATTTCCATTTTCATCCACTACCCTGAGGCTAACTGTAATAAATTCCCTTCCTGTCTTTGCTTTATATTTTATCTGCTCTTCTCGTGGTAGTTCTTTAAGATGTGCCTTTAATATAGATAGGGTAAGATATGGGCTTGTCTCTGTCATTCCATAGGTTTGTATATAATCACACCCAAATGTGTTTATTATTCTTTTTACAAGCTCATGGGCTATAGGAGCACCTCCACTCATAAGCACCCTTAAGCTGGAATAATTGTATTTTTTTACATCTGGATGGTTCACCATCATGTTTAACATGGTGGGTATGAGGTTTGTTATGGTTATCCTTTCCTTTTCAATGGCTTCCAATACAGTTCGGGCATCAAATACAGGGACAAGCACATGTTTTCCTCCAACCCATGTTATGGCAAATGTGGCCCATGCATCAGCAAGATGGAACATGGGGGCCGCATGTATCCAGTTATCTTTATCTGTGAGATGAAGTTCAGCAATAGTTCCAAGGGCATGGATCTTTACATTTTTATGTGTAAGGATCACCCCCTTTGGCCTTCCCGTGGTTCCACTTGTATAATAGATTTGGGCAATATCAGAATCTTTAATATCAATATCAGGAAGAGTTGTGCTTGCATTCTGCTCCAATATCTTTTCGTAATCTATTCCCTTGTCTATTTTGTTATTAAAACAGCTCCATATCACATTCTTTAATTCTATTTTATTTGATAATTCGTTTATCAAATGCTCAAATTTATCTTGAGCAATGATTGTATATGATCCACTATCTTTCAATATCATGCATAGCTCATTTGAAGAAAGACGGATATTTAAGGGCACAAGTATGATACCCATATGAGCAGTTGCAAAATATACCTCTAAGAACCTATGGCAGTTCTCATGAAATATTGCCAGCCTATCTCCCTTTTTCAGTCCCAGTTTCCTTAATGCATTACATAAAGAAAAGATCCTTTTTCCAAGCTCGTTATAAGTGAGCCTTATATTATCTTTACAGACTATAGCCTCCTTTTTAGGCCAGAGCCTCATTGCCTTTGGGATTAGTTCATTTAGGGACATACCTTGACCTCCATTTTTAGACAAAAATTTCTTTTCTTATGCTATAAAATAGAGCATAGTAAAATTCAAGCAGATTAAAAGAGGGCAAAAATGGGATTTTTTTGGGATATAAGAGAACTATTTGGTATAAAGGTCTTTGATATAATCCAGATAGAGATTACATCCAGATGTAATGCAAAATGCAAGATGTGCCCCAAGACTCATTTAAGAGATTGGAAAAGTGGTGATATGCATATGGAAACCTTTTCTTCTATCTCCTCATTTTTCAGAATGGCAAATTATATCCATCTACAAGGATGGGGCGAGCCTCTTCTTCATCCCGAGCTTGAGACTATGATAAGAATGATAAAAAAGGCTCCATCCAGATGCGGATTTACAACAAATGGACATCTTCTTTTTAAAGAAAGGATAAATAGGTTTATAGATATGGAGGTCAATATTATTGCTATATCTCTGGCAGGCACAAATAAGGCTATTCATGAGGCTGTAAGGGCTGGCACGGATTTTACAAAAATAATGGAGAATGTGGAGTATCTATCAAATGAGAGAAAAAAAAGGTCCTTAAGATTTCCTGAGCTTGTGCTTCTCTTGATCATGACTCCTCAAAATATGCATCAGCTTCCAGACTTTGTGAGGATGGGCGCAGAATTGGGGGCAGACAGGGTTGTGGCTAACAATGTGGATCTTGTTCCATGTCAAGAAATAGATAAATTTAGGGTATTTGGCTTTGAGGATGAAGGAGAAAAATACAAGGATTTTGTAGCTGAGGCCAAAGAGCTTGCAAAGGAAAAGGGGGTTGATTTCAGGATATATCCTATATCCCCTGAGGAAAAGGGAGTATGTGAGGCAGATCCAATAAATAATGTATATATTGCTTTTGATGGATGTGTTTCTCCTTGCGTATATTTAGGTCTCCCTGTAATGGAGATTCCTATATATAGACATGATAGCTTTTGGAGTATTCCAAGAAGATGCTTTGGAAATGTAAATGAGGAATCTCTGATAGATATATGGAAAAAGGAAGAATATCTAACTTTTAGAGATATGTTTAGGAAAAGAAAAAAGATGTTTACTATAGATATTATCATCAGTGCATTTTTAGGGGCAAAGCCCAAGAGTAATTTCCCTGTTCCTAATGAATGTAAAGAATGCTACAAATTATTTGGGTTTTAGTTTTATTCTGTACCAATAAAAAATGGTCTAAAATTTTCTTCAGGCCAGGTCAAAGCGGTATTAATCTTTTCCAACAGCCTTTCTTTATCCTCAGGCAATTTTCCTTCCAAATTTATATAGTTGCTATAATGATCACTTAATATCAATGTGTTACAATCTATATTTTTTATTAAAAGCCTTGTTTCTTTTAATATTTCATATGGAGAAAGGAGTTTAAATTTACCTTTTTTTATCTGATATAATAAAAGAGTATTTATTTTTGGAATAAGAGTTCTTAATCTTACAAAATCTGGTTCTATTTCATTTATTACCTTTGCAGTGTCAAGGGCATGTTCCTCTGTAAGTTCAGCCCCACCAAGTCCAAGGATTACATATTCGCTAAGCTGGATTCCTGCATCCTTTATTAGCTTGCCTGCTTTTACTTGTTCCTCTGCCGTGGTCCCTTTTTTTACCCTCCTCAGCACATCATCATTTCCACTTTCAAGCCCCACATGGATTCTATCAAGACCGGCCTTTTTTAATTCCTGCAGTTCCTCAAGCCTTTTTCTGGCAATATATCTGGATGAACCATATATGGTTATCCTTTCAAGATAAGGAAACACCTTTCTTGCAAACCTGCATATCTCTGCAAGCTCCTTTGTAGGCATGGCAATGGTATTTCCTGCTGGAAAGAAAAGGGTTTTTATTACCGGGCCATATACCTTGTAAGCAGTAACCATGTCTTCGCATATTTCTCTTACCGGTCTCACTTTGTATGGGGGGCCTTTTTTATACACCATGCAGAAGGTGCATTTATTCCATGGACAGCCCACTGTTGCCTGAATAAGGAGGCTATCTGCCTCACTTGGTGGACGATATATGGGACCTTCATAACGCATATCTATCTATATGATAATCTTATGAGCAATGGTTAACAAGTATTTCATTTGAGACTTTACACAAGCTCTAATATGGCATATGAGAAATATAAATTTTATCAATACTTGCAAGATGGAAGCAAGAATGAGGAAATTCTTTAATATCGAAAACCTTACCCTTCTGGGAATAATTTTGGGCATCCTGATAGGTTATTACTTCCCGGGATTCATGAAGCATCTAAAAATCCTGGGAGACGTATTCCTTGGCTTGCTTAAAATGATAATAATCCCCCTTGTTTTTACTTCTGTGCTTGTGGCCATAATTGGGCTTGGTGATATTAGCAGGTTTAAGAATATAGGGATAAAAACCATTGCCTACTATTTGGTTACCACAACTCTGGCGGTTCTTACAGGATTGATCCTTGTCAATATTATTCAGCCTGGAAAAGGAAACCAATTATCGGCTCATGTCCACCAGATTGTCAGGCTTAAAAGCATGAGCTTCGAGGATATTGTGTGGAATATAATTCCCACTAACCCCATAAAGAGCTTTACTGAAGGAAAAGTGCTCCAGATTATCTTCTTGGCAATAATATTTGGGCTTGCCCTACTTGCCATAGGGAAGGGGAAGATAAGGCATGTATCAAATTTTTTTGATGAACTTAATAATGCCTTTCTCAACATAACAAAATGGATAATAAGGCTTACACCTGTTGGGGTGTTTTCTCTTGTGGGTTATATAGTTGCGACCATGGGCATGGGAACACTCTTTTCCCTGTGGAAATATGTTATTACCGTGATATCCGGGCTTATTATACACGCCTTCTTAATACTTCCATTCTTGGGCCTACTGTTTGGAAGATATAATCCTTATAAATACTTTATCTTGGTAAGGGAGGCAGCCCTGCTTGCCTTTTCCACTGCTTCAAGTGCTGCTACATTGCCGGTTTCCATGCAGGTTGCCGAAGAGAAAGGTAATGTTAGAAAAGATGTATCGGGCTTTGTTTTGCCTCTTGGTGCCACAATAAATATGGATGGAACAGCACTTTATGAGTCTGTTGCAGCAGTTTTTATAGCAAATGTCTATGGAATAGGGCTTAGTTTCTATCAAATGATGATAGTATTCTTAACAGCAACCTTAGCATCCATTGGTGCGGCTGCAATTCCTGGAGCAGGTCTTGTCATGCTTGCCCTTGTTTTAAGCTCTGTAGGCATCCCACTTGAGGGGATAGGGTTAATAATAGCAGTTGACAGATTCCTTGATATGCTCAGGACCTCAGTAAATGTCTGGGGAGACCTGAATGGTGCAAAGATTATAAACAGATTCATCAAAGAATAACTTTTCCCATTATAAACCCTGATCCTATTCCTGTTTTTCCTTATCA
>CAZMNC010000130.1:0-4461 GCA_964567535.1 uncultured Desulfobacterales bacterium
ATTGGAATGGACATATCCAGATTACTCTGAGCCTCAGATAATAGAAATTTTGAATGAGTTAAGAAACAGATACTTAAACCAATTAAGGAAATAAAATGATCAAAAGCATGACAGGTTATGGAAGATCTGAAGTAGAAGTAGGTGGCATGATTTTTAATGTAGAGATAAAGACATTAAATAGTAGGTATAGAGATATCATCATTAGGATGCCACCAGATCTTCAACAAATAGAAACAGAGATAAGGTCGTTAATCTCTAAAAATATATATAGAGGCCGAATAGAGGTTATTCTAAAAATAGAATCATTATTAGATAAAGCTGATTATGAATTAGTTTTAAATGAATCTTTGGCTCGTGCTTATATGCAGATATTTGAACGACTATCAAGGCTCTTTTCTATTAATATCTCTGTTAATGCTGATACCTTTTGCCATTTAAGGGATGTAATTATTCAAAAGCCAAAGGAATTGGATATAGAGGTTATAAAAAATGGATTAATGAAAGCCATAAAAAAGGCCCTTAATTATGTCTCAGCAATGAGAGAACAAGAGGGTAAAATCTTAGAATATGATTTGTCAAAGCGAATTGATTTAGTGAAAGAAAAACTTTTTCTTATAAAAGAACGTGCGCCTATTGTTGTGGAGGAATACAGAGATAGATTGAAGAATAATATATCTAAGTTATTAGAAGGATTAGACATTAATATAGATGAGGCTCGAATAAATCAAGAATTAGTTATATTTGCTGAAAGATCAGATATAACAGAAGAAATAGTAAGACTTGAGAGCCATTTAATCCAGTTTAATAATTATCTTAAAAAAGATGAGCCTGTAGGAAGAAGATTAGACTTTCTTATTCAGGAAATGAATAGAGAAATTAATACCATTGGTTCAAAGGCCTCTGATACATTGATTTCTTCTTTGGTTGTAGATATAAAGGGTGAAATAGAAAAGCTTAGGGAACAGGTTCAAAATATAGAATAACAATAAAGGGGTATAAATCATGTGTCCAAAGATGATAAATATAGGTTTTGGAAATTCTGTGGCAGCTAATAGGGTAATAGCTGTTATTTCTTCTAATGGAGCACCTATAAAAAGATTAAGGGATGATGCAAAAGCAGAAAAAAGGCTAATAGATGCTACTCAGGGAAGGAAAACAAGATCAGTAATTATAACAGATAGTAATCATGTAATACTTTCTGCTATTCAGTCTGAAACCCTTGCTCAAAGATTTGATCCTGATTCAAGATATGAAAAACCCAAATAATCAAAATTCTCATCTATTTGTAATATCAGGGCCATCTGGGTCTGGTAAAAGTACTATTATCAAGAGTGTTATGCACAGAGTAGAAAATCTATGGTATTCTGTTTCTCACACCACAAGAAAACCAAGGCCTGGGGAAAGGCATGGTGTAGATTATTTTTTTGTGGATAAAAAAAGATTTAAGGAAATGATAGATAAAGGTGAATTTATAGAATGGGCCAAAGTATATTCTGATTTTTATGGTACTTCATTTTCAAGTATAAAAGATAGATTAAATGAAGGAAAAGATGTAATTCTCGATTTAGATGTTCAGGGTTCTATGAATATACGCGGTCATTTTAACAATCTTTCTCTTATATTTATCCTTCCTCCTTCCTTAGAAGAATTGGAAAAAAGACTTAGAATTAGAGGTACAGATGAGACAATTATAAGAATTCGGATGAGTAAGGTGAAAGATGAAATAGAAATGTCAAAGAAATATGATTTTATTGTTATTAATCATATTTTAGATAAGGCTGTAAAAGAAGTAGAATCTATCATAGTTGCTGAGAGATGCAGGGCATTAAAAAGGCTTTCATATGTAAATTCTTTAATTTGAAATAAAAGATATGATACGGGTTCCTGGTATTCGGGCTGTAATAGAATTGCTTCGATATAATTCAGCTCAAGTGAAAGAAATTTGGATAGCAAAAGACAGAACTGTTTCTCGATTAGAAGAGATTTTAAATATATGTGATAGGGAAATGGTTCCGGTACATTATAAAAATTATAAGGAAATTTCCCTCTTGCTTCCAGGTATATCACATCAGGGTGTAGTAGCTATTGTTCCAGGGTTTAGGTATTATTCTTTAAAAGAATTAATTTCTCTTATTAAAGAGATTGAAGATAAAAAGCTGATTCTCGCCCTCGATCATATTACAGACGAAGGAAATTTTGCTTCAATAATAAGAACTTCTGCCTTTTTTGGAGTTCATGGTATTATTATTCCAAAAAATAGATCTGTTTCTGTTTCTTCTCAAGTAATAAAACGGTCTTCAGGTGCATATTTATATGTTCCAATAATCAGGGTTGTAAATTTGGCACAGGCTTTAGAAAAATTGAATAAAGAGGGATTTTGGATAATAGGCACATCTCATAAAGGTAATATTTCTCTTTATCAGTTTGATTGGGATAGAGATTTAGTTCTTGTTCTTGGTAATGAGTATAAAGGTATTAGTTATGCAATAGAAAAGACATGTGATGAAATAGTAAATATACCACTTTTTGGAGCAATTGATGCTCTTAATGTTGGAGTAGCTGCAGGTGTATTCTTGTCAGAAATAACAAGAACAAGAAAATTAATGTATAAAAATTAATCTTTTCCTTTTCTTTGTTGTTTTATCTGTTGCAATATATTCTGTATTTCTTCTCTTGTATATTTGGTGTTACACTTGGTACATTCAAATTTTTCTTCATTTATTTTATCATACAGTAAGTCATCTGAAAAATTGACTTTATAAAACCTTAAACAAAAGCTGTAGACAGGTCTAAATTCTTTATTACCACATTTTTTGCATTCAAAATAATGTCCCTGGCCCATTCATTATTCTCCCTTTTATAAATAAAGCCACTGCACGGACTCGAACCGTGGACCACCTCATTACGAGTGAGGCGCTCTACCAACTGAGCTACAGTGGCTTTTCATAATTTTTATATAAAATAATTTGACTCCATGCAACCTATTCTCTATTATTGATATTAATGATGAGACCAGCCAAGGATTATATAATATTTCCACTGGATTTTTCAGAGTATGAGCAAGTAATAAAGTATGTTACTTTATTAAAAGATGTTGTAGGGGTATTTAAAATAGGTCTTGAACTTTTTATAAGTCAAGGTCCAGGAATAATAGGTTCTATCAGAAGTATATGTACTAATAAAATATTTTTAGACTTAAAATTACATGATATACCACAAACTGTAAAAAGAGCTATTTTTTCTGCAGAACAATATAAACCTGACTTTATAACAATACATCCTGAATTGCCATTGGGTTTTTTGAAAGACATAGATATTGGAAAGACAAAAATTTTGGCTGTTACTTTGCTTACAAGCATAAGCGAAGATATGATGCGATATATGGGATATGTAAGTAATGATATAAGGTCTATAGTGATTTCCCGCACAAGATTAGCAAAAACCATTGGTTGTCATGGAATTGTATGCTCTGGTCAAGAGTTAGAAAATGTGAAAAAAGAGTTTGGAGATTCTCTTATCACGGTAGTTCCTGGAATAAGACCTACTTGGAGCATTTCAAAAGATGATCAGAAAAGGGTTGTTTCTCCTAAGGATGCTATTCTTTTAGGAGCAGATTATATTGTTATCGGGCGTCCTATAAGAGATGCTAAAGATCCAAAAAATGCGGCTTTAAAGATTGTGAGAGAGATAGATGAAGTTATTAATCCATAATCTGGAGGGCTCATATAATGGAAGACATTCAGAGTCATGCTGATCATAGGAATATAGATATTGATAAGGTTGGTGTAAAAGGGATTTTATATCCGATTACAGTCTTAGATAAGGACATGGGGGAACAGCATACAGTAGCAGAAATAAGTATGTATGTAAGTCTTCCTAAGCACTATAAAGGAACTCATATGAGTCGTTTTGTAGAAATACTGAATCAACATAGTAAGCGAATATCATTACAAAATTTTTCTGAAATATTAGAAGAAATGAAACAGAGACTTGATGCTGAGAGTGCCCATATGGAAATTAGGTTTCCTTATTTTATAAAAAAAATGGCACCTGTTACTGGTGCAACTGCTTTTATGGAATATAGATGCGCTTTTATTGGAAGTCTTACAAGCAAATTAGATCTTATTATACAAATTGATGTTCCTGTTATGACCTTGTGTCCATGCTCAAAAGAGATAAGTGAATATGGAGCCCATAATCAAAGGGCAAGAGTAAGATTAAATGTTAGATTTAAAAAATTTGTATGGATAGAAGATCTGATAGCATTAGTAGAAAGGAATTCTTCAAGTGATTTATACTCTGTTTTAAAAAGAGAGGATGAAAAGTATATTACAGAATTTGCTTATAACAAGCCTATGTTTGTGGAGGATATTGTAAGAGATATAGCTTTAGAGTTAAATAATGATTCTAATATAGTATGGTTTTCTGTGGAGTGTGAAAGCTTTGAATCTATACATAATC
>CAZMNC010000131.1:0-6096 GCA_964567535.1 uncultured Desulfobacterales bacterium
ATTTTTGATTATCAGAAATTATATCCTCTACGAATCCATTTATTTCTAATAAATTAGCTTTTATCCAGACAGATGGAACTATAGAAACTAACCAAATTTTAGATAATTTATTATAATGTGGCAAAGTAATATTAACGGTCCTCTCTATATAAGTAGCTGTATTAATAAGCTTTTTTCCAAGAGCACTATTATTTATTCCTCCTTCCATATATATTTTTATGCTATTGTTGTTAGAAAAATTCATTAGTGGGGTTAAATTCACAAAAGGATCTCTTCCATAAATAAAAATAGCTCTAAGCGCTGATACTAAATCATCAAGTGTTATTGAGTCTTTATTAGGATCTTTATATCCTATTATAATAAGATCTTTTTTTTGTTTATCATAAATAGCTCCCTTTATATCATTAATTCCGTAAAGCCTAAATAAGTTAGGATATAAAATTTGTACTTTTTTGGCATATCTTATATTAGCAATAAGCTGTTTTGCCATTTTCAAGGAAAAGGCAATATAGCTCGTCGCATATAGTCTGTTGGTAAAATTTAAGAGTATTATAAACATCATAGTTAATACTATAGTCATTAATCTTTTCATCTTAAGCCATCCTAAAAATTATTTTTTTAACTTTTTAGTTTATATCAAAATTCCTACAATTGACAACAATATTTAAGAATGAGTGTTTATGGTTGATTTTATTTAGATAAAAGTGTTAAAAATAAAATATATTAGCTACCTATATGTAATTATTATGGTGCTTATATGTTCTAATCCAGAAGAATGTGCTGAAGTCTTGAAAGCTATAGCAGAAGAAAACAGAATTAAAATTTTGCGTTTTTTATTAAAAAAGGATAGTTATGTTACTGATATAGCAAAAGAATTGCAAATGAAACAATACCATGTGTCAAGACATTTAATGATATTAAAAAAAGCGGGTTTGGTACAATCTATCAGAGAAGGTAAGAAAGTCAAATACAAAATAAATCCTTCTGTTCGTAGCAAGGACAAAGGATTATTAGGAACTATAGATATAGGATGCTGTATGATTAGCTTTAGATCACTTCTGTCATGTCCCAAAAAAAATTCTTGACATTTTAATAATTTTTTTATTTTTAAGTATGCACATTAACACATATGAGCAAAAAAGCATATGTATAGAAAAATACATATTTACTATTCTTTTGTGTTTTTTATTTTGGGGCTTTTGATTATTAAGGTTAATATCTTATATGGTAGTTCTTTGACATTTGATGGAGAAATAAGAGAAAGATTTGAAACTATGGATGGTGTAAATAAAAAGACCTATGGTGATAGTTCTATAGATGCCAAAGGTATTAAGCGAGGGGACTCTGATGATACTCTGCTTTTGCAGAGGATATTTGCAGGGTTTACATATTCGCTCAATAGTAGAATAAAACTTGCTCTTCATTTATATGATTCCCGTGCATGGGGGTGGTCTTTAAATCAAAATGACTTTATTAAAAATAAAGGGACATCGGACGAGTTTGTTATGGATCCTTATGAGGAGTATCTCGAACTATTAAATGCTTATTTTTATGTAAAAGATTTATTCATAAAAGGATTTTCTATGAAATTGGGTAGGCAAAGGATATGGTATGGAGATCGAAGAGTATTTGGGCCTGGGTGTTGGGGGAATGCTATAGGATGGCTTTGGGATGCAATACGTTTTTCTTACAGGAAGAATAGATGGTTTGTGGACTTTTGGTATGGACAAACAAAAACTAAAGACCCTGAATCATTCAGCTTAATCCATAAACACGTTTTTCAAGGTGTTGGTATGTATTCGCATTTTCAGCTGCAAGATTATGGTGCTATCGAACCATTTTTTGCATGGAAAAATAATCTATTTCACCATGTTGTACCTGAAGAAGATACTTATTATATAGGAGCACGTTTTTATAATAAAAATTTTCATAACATAAATTGGGATTTTACTTATGTCTCTAAGTTAGGAAAAATAGGAGATAAGACTGTTAGAGCATACGCATATGTTGCTAAGATAGGATATACTTTTAACAAATTTCCATGGAGGCCTAATTTGGTAATAGGTAGAGTATTTGCAAGTGGAGACAGCAATCCATCTGACGGAGTTATAAAGACTTTTACAAAGCCTTTTGGTAGCACCTGTGGTATTCACTATGGAAGAATGGATATTATGAGTTGGTCAAACTTAGTTGATAATCAAATATCTCTATATCTTAGTCCTTATCAATATATAAATATAAAGTTTGCATTCCATGACTTTAATCTTGATAAACCAGAAGATAAGTGGATGTATTTTGGATATAAAAATAAACAAGGAAACAGCTATAAACACTTAGGTAATGAATTTGATTTTCAATTATGTTGGAATTTACACAAAAATATAAAATTAGCAATTATATATGCTTATTTTGAAGCCGGAGATTTTGTTATTCATAATGTAGAGAATAATAATGCTCAGCATTTTTTTCTTCAATTTCAATATAAATTTTCAGTAAAGATAAAATAATTATCTAATGTATAATAACATGATACTCTTTCTATTATACTTGCATATATAAAATAAAAATTGTATTTTAAAAAATAATCTTAATCTTATGCTAAAAAATAGAAAGCAAAAATGCATAAAAGTGTTTATTTAAAAATTCCTTTATCCCAAAAAAATATAGAATCTTTATCAGTAGGAGATAAAGTTTTTCTTACTGGTACTATTTATGGAGCAAGAGATTTAGTACACAAGAAGTTTATGGAATTAATAAAATATAAAAATGATCTTCCTATTCCTCTTAAAGGACAAGTAATTTATTATACTGCTATGTCACCACCTCCTCCCAAAAAGATAGTAGGGGCAATAGGTCCTACTTCAAGCTATAGAATGGATAGATATACTCCTATACTTTTAGATATGGGACTTAAAGGGATGATAGGAAAAGGCCCTCGTTCTGAAATAGTAAAAAAAGCGATTATTAAAAACAAAGCTATTTATATGGTAGCTATTGGTGGAGCAGGAGCTCTAATATCGACTAAGATAAAATACGCAAAAATTATAGCATACAAAGAGTTTGCTCCTGAATGCCTGATGGAGTTTTATGTGGAAAACTTACCTTTAATAGTAGCAAACGATATATATGGTAATGATCTGTATGTTAATGGCAGAAAAAAATATTGTATTAAATGAAAAATATAAATAGAAATAATATCTTATGGTTATTTCTTATTTTACTACTTGTGCCTATCTCTTTGTATACAGGATATAAATATGGATATAAAAAGACAGTAGAAAAAGAAAATTCAAGAATAAAAACAAATTTTATTCAATCCACTGCCCCTATTACTAAAAATAAAAAAAATAATAGAAAAAAATCTATTCTCAATCCTAAAGCCCAAAAAAGCACATATAAAAATTTTTCTTCTAAAAAAGAAGAAGTAATAAGAAACCTTTATTTATTAAATTGTAAGGAGGCAAGTAAAAATATTTTGAGTTTTATATCTTATTTAAGTCAAAAATCATATATGCAAAAATATTGCAAAAATCTTTCTTTACAAAAAAGAATAACTTATATTGTTACAAAATTAAAAGAAAATCCTCCTATACCAGAAGGGGAGTCATTTGACCCAAATTTAATGATAAAAAATATATATTTTATGTTTAGAGTACTATCTGCTGAAGATATACAATTAATAAAAGATATTATTAAAAATGAATCAGACCAATTGGAATATATAATAAGATGCTATTACATATGGCTTATATCTCAAGATAATCAAAATAGATGCCCTGATTATCATGGCTTACTTATTCCAATAAAAGTAGCATATAAATATGCTGCATTTTTTTTAAATACTATAGGAGGAAGGGCTTATTTATTTAGAAGACCGAATACATTAAGACTTCTTATAACTTATTATTCAATAATGCTTGTTCATTATATGCATCAAAAAGGAGTAAAAGAATGTGGTATAAATATATGTAAGATGATTCCTAATCTTATTGATGAGTTATCAAGATTTAATGAACTAAAATTTCAGGATTATTATATAACAAGTTTAGAAAATGTCTTAAGTTTCGAAAAACAATAAAGCCACTATGTCAGGATTTTACGATAAAACAGTAATAAAATTATATTAATTAAGACTAATACTTATTACCATACATATCTTCCCATGCCTTCCAAATAGGACACCACTTACCATGCCATATCATTATTTTACCTAATAAAGAATCGGGATGTTTTCTTGAGAAACGGCATAAAGGACATATATTACAAAATTTAGCTAATAATTTTTTAAACATTCATTATCCTTTGAGCCATCTAAAGTATGAATCAAGTTGATATATTGCAGCCATAGGATTATGTGCTAACACGCGATCTTTTACAGCAAGTATTGTACATGGAGCATTAGAAAATTCTAAGAAGATAGTATCATGACCAACACAAAGCCCTAAAAGCACATTTAAATCTGTTTTTGTATCATTTAATATAAGAGCTTGGAGCGCAGGATTACAAATAGGTTCAAAGGATCCCGGAGCTATTTTTTGTTCATCTATAATACCAAAAGTTTCTTTAGGTACACATCCTACTTTACATGCTACAGAGGCTACCTCAAATCCTTTTGATTTTAATAGTGCCTCCACTATCTTGGCTTCTTGCCTTAATCCTACGCAAAAAGGCAACCCTAATTTTTTATATCCCATTCTTTTTGCGAATTCCCATACTTCTTGAATCCTTGTTTTTATCGGTCTTAAAAAATCATAGCCTTTATCTTTATTAACATAACCTTCCCCTTCTTGTATTGCAGATTCTCTTGCGAGGTCAAACCAACCTTTTTCTTTTAATAACTTTATTGCCTTATCACACAAATCTTTCTTTAAAATAGTTGGACAATTTTTAGGATACTTACCATCCGGTTTTCTACATGCCCTATCTTTCCAATTGAATGGGCAAGATGCACATGAAGGAATATAAATATCAGTCATTATTATTACCTCTTTTTGTAGATTTTTATTATAAACTGGATAAGAAATCAACAAAATTTAATAAATACAACAATGGTTGCTTGACTTTGATATTACTTGATCTTATTTTTTAAAAAAAAGGAGGTGATGATGATGGCAAGATTAATTCCCTGGAGAGAACCTGCCAAAAGCTTAGAGGCTTTTAGGCGTGAGATAGACAGGCTATTTGATAGATTTTTTGAAGTAATGCCTTTTTCTGAACAGGAGTTTGTGCCTTCGGTAGATATTTCTGAAACAGATACGGAAATTATTGTTCAAGCTGAGATACCAGGAATAGATCCTAAGGATTTGGATATATCTCTAAATGGTAGATTACTTACTATTAAAGGTGAAAAAAGAAGTGAACATGAAGAAAAGAAAGAAAATTATCACAAAATAGAACGTAAATATGGTTCATTTAGTAGAACCATTGATCTTCCAGCAGATATTGATTCTGACAAGGTAGAGGCACTTTATAAGGATGGAGTGTTAAAAATAATTCTTCCTAAGACAGAATCAGGGAAAAAAATAGAAGTTAAAACTACATCAGTATAATTATAATATTATGGCTATATCTATAGTAAAACAGCCTTACCTCTATATATTGGGGTAAGGCTGTTTTTACATGTATGTTAGTATGATATCAAAACGAGTCGTATATTAGGAATCATAATTATAATAATATGGATTTTTCTTTTTATAAGGTTATATAAGATTTCACATAAAGGCATATATAAAAGTTTTATAAAAATAAACACATCTGAAAATGCTTGGTTTGGGCGGCTGTCAAGAAAAGTGTGTCTCTACTCATCAGCGAACCTCTCCTCAAAAAGCACGTAGAGAAAATGTTTGACCTTAGCAACAATAGAAACTTTCTTTTTCCACCTACCACAGTAAAGCTCCCTTACCACAAGGGCAAGCCTAACTTCAAGGTTCCGTAGAGAATGAAAGTAACCACCACCCAACTGCTCTGCATCCTTTATCTTTTTGTTTATACTTTCAGCAAGATTACTGGAATACAAAGATCTCCTTACCTTCTTCGGATACTTCAAAAACGAAATATAATACTGCTTAGCATAAAAAGGATTTGCCTCTTCTATAA
>CAZMNC010000132.1:0-11675 GCA_964567535.1 uncultured Desulfobacterales bacterium
TATATTTTACTCTTTCTTGAATCATTTCTTGAGGTATAAGCAATTCTTTTATGTATTGTGCCATTTTGTCACTCCTTTTTTATAATATGTGATATATCCTGTGAAATAGATTTGATATGAATATCTCTTTGAGGAAATGGTATCTCAATACCTTCTTCTTGGAACTTTTTAAATAATTCAAAATAATAATCGCTTTTTAATCCAGTAACGCTTTTTGGTAGATTTCCCATTCTACACCATACAAGCAAACAAAAATCTATGCTGTTGTCACCAAAGCCTTCAAACCATACAGTCACAGGATGCTCTTTATCCTCAATTGTTATAGGGATCTTTCTAGCAACTTCTATAGCAATCTGTCTGACTTTTGCAGGGTCAGAATTATATGAAACTCCAAAATGAATTTTAAGTCTTCTCCAATCATCTCCATATGTCCATGTAGAAACTTTATTGGATATAAATTCAGAGTTTGGAATTATCATATCAAGGCCATCATATGTTCTTATGACTGTACTTCTTATAGATACATCTTTTACAGTTCCAATAAGTCCATTTTCTAATTCTACAATATCTCCGACCTTTATAGTTCTTTCTGTTAGTAATATAAGCCCACTTATAAAATTATTAGCAATTGTTTGAAGCCCGAAACCTATGCCAACACCTAAAGCACCAAGTATTATAGTGATTTGACTAAGATTTACTCCAGCAGTAGATAATGCTATAAAAATTACTAAAAGGAGCATAAAATAGTAACTTAAGGTAGATATAGAATTCACAAGTCCAACAGATAAACCAAATCTCTCTATCAAGAACTTTGAAAGTTTGCTTTTTATGAGTCTTAAAAGGTATATACCAAGGCATAAAGAGAATATGATTTTTAGTATGGTCATTATAGTAATGACATTGCCACCCATAGACCATAAAGGATAATAGATAATACCTTTTATGCTAAGCCATACATTTTGAAAGTTCCCTTTTAATTTATAACTCAACCGTTCAATAGGGCTCATTCTGTTCTGAAGCAAGCAAAGTATGTCTTTTATATTCCACAATACTGTTTTGGCATATGCAAGATTATTAGAGATTTTATCCAATAGTTTGTCCAAGTATTTTTTGTTTTCTCGCAATTCCCTATATAATGAATTTAATGAATCCTTTACCTGAGGGTCTTTTTCTATATCTATCTCCTTTGATATTCTCACCATTTTTTCATTTAGAATAGAAATATTGAATCTTATTTGATCTAACTTTTCTTTTAACTGATTTATTTCATTGCTTAAATCCTCTGTTTTTTTATGCCAATCTCTTATTATGATTCCTGTCTTTTTATGGCCTGTATAACCTGAATAATTGGTTACCCAATCATTTTTGAATTCAATAAACATTTCTTGTAATGAAAGGGCTATATTTTCTTGATTTAGGAATTCTTTCCTATACTGGAGTCTGTTTAATCGTGCTTCTATTCGAGCTTTTTCTACATTTAAAAGTCTTTTCCCTACTTCTGAAATTTGGGAAGAGCCTAATTTGTGGATTAAGTTATCCAACCTAAGATCAAACAAAAAGATATTTTTATTAATAATTCTTTGATTTAAAATAATTTTCTTTTTTAATATTTCTTGCTGTTTTTCTATTTTTTGCTTTTTTTCTTTTACATCTTTTATATCTTTATAATCAATTGTTAGGTTATTAAATATTTTTGAGATTCTCTTTTTATATTCAGATATTAAAGGAATAAGCTTTTGTATAGCAGCAGTAAGTTTAGATTTTTTACACATTTTGAGTGCATATTCAACCTGCAGACTCATTAACTGTGCCATTGTACTATAGGCTTTTATTTTTTTAGAAGGATCTTTTTTTAAATCCAGATATTGCATAAATATTTGTTTTAGCTCTTGTTCTATATTTGATAGATCTGTGAGTAAAACTCTTGACTGTTTTTGATACTCATTGAGTTTTTGGATTAGTTGGTGATATGTAGAAAGAGACTTATCAAGATCGATAAGCTTATAAGGAGGACTTCCTAAGCTCGGAATAGATATAAGACTATATCCTGGAGCTTTAATCATCCTTTTTAGTCTGGCAAATTGGAAAGATAAGCCTTCTAAAAGCTCCAGAGCATCTAATAGAGCTTGTTTATCTTTATTTGAAAGATTTTCTTTTGGGATACTACTCAATTGAGATATTATTTGACTAATTTGATATTGACGATTTTTTATAAATTCTTCTATTTGTTCTGGTGTCCCTTGATATAATCTTGGTTCTATTGCAGAATTTATATCTAAGACTTGTGCGTTTGAGAAAGTCCATAAGTCAAACAAAAAAACAGTTATTAGAAATAGTGGGATTAGTCCACTACTCCATCTGCATATACATTTCCACTTTCTAACACTTTCCATATCTTACCAAATCTCCCTATTACTACATTTATAACATCGCCGGGTCTAAGTAAATTTACTAACTCTTTTGTTAGCATGACGGGTCCGACTTTTAGTCCTTCTTCATTTTCAAGATATGCGGAATTACCTTCAAAATATAATATTTTCATATAGCCTTCATCCCAATCATCTGGTTCCCTCATGGTATCAATAGGAACTACTTTGTCTGTTTTCCATGAACCAGGATTAGGAGTATGAAGCAGATATAATTTGTGAGCTGCTTCTTGTAATCTTTTTATTTCTCTTGTTTTGTTTTTGGGAAGAGCAGAAATAAAACTCTGGTATTTTCTTTTGGTTATATAGCCTTTTTTATAACACCAATTAATCCACCTTCTCATTACAGCGGGTGCTCTAAAAAGTATTGTATCACTACCTATCCATTTTCTTGGTAACCACCAATCTATTAGGTTAGATATGACACCACTTTCATAATCTTTCCAGTTTGTAGTAAGTAAATATTCCCCATTATTACCTTCAATTGTGGCATATGGATCAGAGCATAACATATCTATAAACAGTAATATTACAGTTCTATATATATTTTTTGTTTTTTGTGTGAAATCCAGTTCATTTAAAAATTCTATTGCAGATTTTGCAATATCTGAGGGATGCTTTGAAAGCTCATCCAATAGCATAATTAGCCTCCTTGTTATATAGATATTTCCAAAATGGTTTTTTCTCTGGAAAAAGGCTTATTTTTAATATGTTTTTAGTATTTGAATCTGGTTTATATGTATGATCCATAATGTTTATATACCATAGATATATAGGAATTCTTTTATTAACAAGTATTGGTATATTTCTTCTTATATCACGGGGTATTTTCATATCTATAAACAAATCTTTTAATTTTTTATGACCTCCCAGATTTTCTAAAAAAATTTTATCTCCTGGTCTAAAATTTCTAATAACAATAGGAAATTCAATAAGATCAGCATTAAGAAGCAACGAATTAATATAATCTGAACTTGATTTGTCAAAAGAATTTAACTTACTTATAGTGATCCAGCTACTTATTTCTTCTAAATAATATCTTCCACAATCAGGAATAATATAATGAAAGTTTTTGTACTCTTTTTTTGTGTCAATTAAAATCCAATTATACATCTTTTTTACAGTTATGTTATAGGGAAGATGAACTTCTGAATTGGGTTTTTTGTTAGTTAATAAATATAATATATTTGTTATATGATCATATGAAATTCGTTTAAGATGGCCTATTTTTTGTCTTATTATAGATCTAATAACTCTATTTTTTAACGCCATATGTAACTCTTTTAATTTATTTATAGGTAAAAGAATCAAGTCTTGTTCAAATTTGACATTGTTTTTTATCCATTTTTTTGCCTCATATTCCATAAAATCATCTTCTAAATCCATAATCTCTGAGGTTTTAGATAATATTTTTACAATGCCAGGTTGATATTCTTCTTTTAATAGTGGAATAAGTTCATGCCTTATCTTGTTGCGTAAAAGACTTGTATCCATATTGGAAGAATCAATCATATAAGAAAGAGCTTTTTTTTCAAGATAATATAGCACTTCATCTCTGGTCAACATTATTATTGGTCTTATTATAATTCCATCTCTTACAGGAGGAATTCCTTTTAAGCCTGAGATTCCGCTTCCTCTGAGTAATCTCATTATAACTGTTTCAGCTTGGTCATTCATAGTATGTCCCAATGCTATTTTGTGGGCATTATAGCTTTTTCTAATACTTTCCAAGAAGTTGTATCTTGCAATTCTTGCCTTTTCTTCTAAAGAGCCTTGCCCGCATTTTATATTTTGCTTTATTTTTTGATATTCAAAGGGAATTCCTATTTTATCTGCCATGGCCTTTACAAATTCTGTCTCTTTTTCATCATCTATTGGCCTTAGTCCATGGTCAAAATGTGCCACAACAATGTCAAAGTTAAGTTCTTCTTTAAATTCCCATAATATATGCATAAGACATACAGAGTCTGGTCCACCTGATACTCCAACGATAACTATATCCAATGGAGAAATCATTTTGTATTTAATTATTGTGTCTTTTACTTTATTTGTAATATTAATCAGTTTAAAGTCTTGCTTTTTTTTCATGCTGATTATATATGATTGGTTTATTAAATTCATAAGGAGGATATGAATATGAACATACGTAAAATTACTTTACCAGAATCAGATCTTCCTCGTCAATGGTATAATATACTGCCTGATCTTCCAGCTCCATTGGAACCCCCTCTTCATCCAGAGACAGGAAAACCTATATCTCCAGATGAGCTTTCTGCTATTTTTCCTATGCCCCTTATTGAGCAGGAAATAAGTCAACAAAATTACATTGATATACCAGAAGAGATTTTAGAAAAATATGCTATATGGAGACCTACTCCTTTATATAGGGCATATAATTTGGAGAGGTTTTTAGATACTCCAGCAAGGATATATTTTAAGAATGAAGGAGTAAGTCCTGCTGGAAGTCACAAGCCAAATACAGCTGTTGCCCAGGCATATTACAACAAGATATCGGGTACAAAGAAGATAACTACAGAAACAGGAGCAGGACAATGGGGAAGTGCTCTTGCATTTAGCTGTGCTTTATTTGGGCTTGAGTGTAAAGTATTTATGGTAAAGATTAGTTATCAACAAAAACCCTATAGAAGGATAATGATGGAAACTTGGGGGGCTAAATGTGTTCCAAGTCCAAGTTCAGAAACAGAGGCTGGTAGAAAAATATTGGAAAAAGATCCAGATTCTCCCGGAAGCTTAGGTATAGCCATAAGTGAGGCAATAGAAGCTGCTGTTACAGAAGAAAATACTAAATATGCGCTTGGTAGTGTTTTAAATCATGTTTTATTACACCAAACAATAAATGGGCTTGAATGTCAAAAACAGCTTGAAATGGTGGGAGAATATCCTGATACTATAATAGGTTGTGTTGGAGGTGGTAGTAACTTTGCAGGAAACTGCTTACCATTTGTACGAGATAAGATAAATGGTAAAGAGATAGATATAATTGCAGTAGAACCAGCGGCATGTCCAACTATTACCAAAGGACCTTTTGCATATGATTTTGGCGATACAGCATGTATGACACCTCTTTTACCTATGCATACGCTTGGGCATAATTTTGTTCCAAAGCCATTTCATGCAGGTGGGTTGCGTTATCATGGTATGGCCCCTATTGTAAGTCATTTAGTGGAATTAGGTTTAGTCAGGGCAATATCAGTTCAACAACTGGAAACTTTTAAAGCAGGGATAACATTTGCAAGAACAGAAGGTTTTATCAGTGCTCCTGAGACAAATCATGCTATAGCTGCTGTTATTCAAGAAGCACTTAAGGCAAAGGAAGAAGGTAAAGAAAAAGTAATACTTTTTAATTGGAGTGGTCATGGTCTTGTTGATATGGCTGCATATGATGCATATTTAAGAGGAGAATTAGTAGATTATAGACTTCCAGATGAAGAGATACAACAGGCATTAAAAGAAATAGAAGCACTTCCTCGGCCACAAGTTAAATAGATTTTGGGTGCCTTTTAAAAGGGCACCCACTTTATTCATTAACAGTCTGTGCTATCTTTTCCATCCCTTTTATATACTTCTTAATCCCTCTACATATACCTTCTGCAATAGATTCTTCATATTTGGTACTTAAGAGACGTCTTCTTTCTAATCTATTGGTAATAAAGCCAACTTCAACTAAAACTGCTGGCATTCTTGCCCCTACAAGAACATAGAAAGGACCTTGTTTAACTCCTAAGTTCCCTATATATTTATATCTTTTTCTTAATGTAGATATTATTCCCTTCTGAATATCATATGCCAGTTGATTTGATTCATGAATCTTTGTATTGAGCATCAAATCGCTTATTATAGATTGAAGATCGCTTATATTTTTTTCAGAAGTAGCATTTTCTCTTGCAGCAACAAGGATTGCTCTTTCGTCTGTTGCCATATTCAGAAAATATGTTTCAACTCCCCTTATCCTTCTATTCCTATGAGCATTTACGTGGATTGATATAAAAAGATCTGCTTTTTTCATGTTAGCGATAGCGGTTCTTCTTTCTAAGGAAAGATAAACATCCTTTGTCCTGGTAAGATATACTTTACAATTCAATTCTTTTTTAAGTTTTTTTGCCAGTATTTTAGCTATCCTTAATGTTATATCTTTTTCTTTAATCCCTCTCCATATACATCCAGGATCTTTTCCTCCATGACCAGGATCTATAACTATTCTTCTAACATTAAGCCCCAATTGTCTTGCCAAAGAGATAGTTTTATCAAATTTTTTTACTTTTCTTATGCCTTTTCTTACATGTCTTTTTATATGGAAGGCTTTTGTTTTAGTTTTTGTTTTAGATGCTCTTATTTGAGAACTAATCTCTCTTTTTCCTATATCAATTACTATTCTAAATGGATCGTATAAATGAAATATGTTGTATGAATTAATTTTGTCATATTTTAATTCTAAAGCTACTTTTACTATATCATTTTTATATAAATTTGCTTTTATACATTTTAATATGCCTTGTTTTATGTTTTGTTCTATTATCCTATTATAAGGTATAAAAGCATTATTTATAAATAATATTAAATTGGTAGAATTTTGCTTTTTAACAATCTTATAAGTATAATTTGCAGATCGTTCTAAATCTATTACTACCCTTGTATATGTAGATGTAGCCCAGTGCCTTATATCTTTTAAGGCCACCCTTTTCTTTTTAACAGTTTTTTTTAGTCTTTCTGTGTCTTTTTTGGTTAATAATACAGCCAGCTTATCTAACATCCTCTTTGCTTTTGGAAGCATATCTCCTTTTGGAAATCTTATTTCTATCTTAAGGAACTCTACATAAGCCTTTTGTAGTTGATGTTTATATTTATAGAAAATCCAACCTATTTTATATTGGGCATCATCTGCAAGCCGATGTTTAGGATATCTTTCCACAAGCCATTTAAAAAGGTTAATAGCATAATCCAAATCTCTTTTTTTTCCAGAATAACGGTACAGATTTAGATATAGATTAGCTGCATGGTATATTGCCCATGGGGCTTGAGGGCTTGCAGGGTAAAGCCTATATATGGTTCTATATTTGTGAATACATATTATCCAATTTATACGATTTTTTTTCTTCTTTTTTGACCTATATAATGACCTTCTGCACTTGTCTGCTTTATATAATAAATAAGAGGCCTTTTTTGATAATGAATAGGAATAAGGGTATATTTTGGTACTAAATAAAAAAATAAATAATGATATATTAACAAAACAAAATAAATATTTTTTTAGCATTTTTTATTTAAATAAAAAGAGTTGGCTATCTTTTATTTTGTGTTGCTTTTTTAAACAATTATTTAATATAATATATCTCTGTCTTTTAGGGGTTCTATTTTCTATGCTGGTGAGTATTTCTTCGGCCCGATTGATTACTTCTTTGGGAAGACCAGCTATTTTGGCTACGTGTATTCCATAGCTTTTATTTGTGCCTCCAGGTATAAGCTTCCTTATAAATATAATTTTTTCTCCGGTCTCTTTTACAGCTACATTAAAATTTTTTATCTTGGGTTTTATCAATGCAAGTTCAGTTAATTCGTGATAGTGGGTTGCAAATAAAGTCCTCACTCCCATATCATGCAAGTATTCTGCAACAGCCCACGCAATACTCATTCCATCATAAGTGCTTGTGCCCCTTCCTATTTCATCCAGTATAGCCAAACTCCTCTTAGTAGCATTTCTTAAAATATTTGCAGTTTCATTCATTTCTATCATAAAAGTACTTTGGCCCTTTGAAAGGTCATCACTTGCGCCTATCCTTGTAAATATCCTATCTACAAGCCCTATTTTTGCTTTGGATGCAGGCACAAAACTTCCCATTTGAGCCATTAGAACTATAAGAGCAGTCTGTCTAAGAATAGTTGATTTTCCTGCCATATTTGGTCCTGTAATTATTAATACCTGCTGATCTTCTGGATTGATTGTTATATTATTAGGGACAAACTCTTCATACTTTATAGTTTTTTCTATAACAGGATGTCTGCCTTCTACTATGTGTATTTCATATGATTTATTAACTTCTGGATATATATAATTGTTTTCTACTGCAATATGTGCAAGTCCGCATAGCGCATCTATTATTCCTACTATTTCTGAGGCCTTTTTTATTCTCATGCTTTCTTCTGATATATGATTTACAATATCTAAAAATATAGAGTATTCAAGTTCTATCCTCATTTCATCTGCTTTTAGGATTTTTTCTTCCATTTCTTTTAATTCATTAGTTATAAATCTTTCTGCATTAACAAGAGTCTGCTTCCTTATATAATCTTTTGGAACAAGATGAAGATTGGCTTTTGATATTTCAATATAATACCCAAATACCTTATTAAATCCTACTTTAAGGCTGTTTATCCCTGTTCTTTTTTGTTCTTTTGCAGCAAATTTTGCTATCCAGCCTTTTCCATCTCTACTGATTTTTATAAATTCGTCTAATTTGGTATTATATCCTTCTTTTATTACTCCTCCTTCTTTTATGGATATTGGAGGATCTTCATTAATAGATTTTTCTATTAACTCTTGTATATCAGTGAGACTGTCCAGTTGCTCAAATAAGTAATGTATAAATTGGTTTTCAACATCTTTTAATAATTCTTTTATAAAAGGTAATATCTTTATAGAATTTTTAAGAACAATAAGATCCTTGGGATTTGCTCGGCCTAAGGATATTTTGGCATTAAGTCTTTCTGTATCATATATTTCTTTAAGCAAATTCCTGAGTTTTGTTCTTATAATATAGTGGTTTTTTAGATATTTAACAGCATCAAGCCTTTCTTGTATTTTGTTTATCTTTATCAAGGGATATATTATCCATTTTTTTAACACCCTGCTTCCCATAGGGGTAAGGGTTTTATCCAGTATCTGGAATAAGGAGTTATTAGTGTTGTTTCTTCTCATATTTTTCAAGAGTTCCAGATTTCTACATGTTGCTTCATCTAAAAACATGTAATCCCCTGTCCTATAAGATTTAAGTTCTTTAATATGAGAAGGAAATCCTTTTTGGGTAAATTTCATATAATGCACAATCATACCCGCTGCTATTGTTCCATAGGGCATTTCATGACATCCAAAGCCTTCCAATGAATACACTCCAAATAGCTTTTTTAATATATCTTGTGCATATTCCAGATCAAAAGGTTCATCAATAACTTCTTTCCTGTATTTGCTTAGAAAATGGGCTTTTATTAGATGATCTTCTGCTGTTATTAGTAATTCTGCAGGATCTATACGATTTAGTTCATCTATTAACTCCTCCACTGAATGAACTTGAGTAAACATAAATTCACCTGTGGAGATATCTGCAAATGACAAACCCAAAATATCTGTTGGTTTTTTATCACCAAATATTGCTGCAATGTATAAATTACTTTTTTCATCTATGTCTGCTTCATCTATTACAGATCCAGGGGTAATAACTCTTATTACTTCTCTTTTTACTATACCTTTTGCTTTTTTGGGATCTTCTACCTGTTCACATATGGCAACCTTAAAGCCATTGCTTATAAGTTTTCCTATGTACGATCTTGCTGCATGATATGGAACCCCACACATAGGAACTTTGTGGCCATTATAATTTCCCCTTGAAGTCAAGGTTATCCCTAAAATCTTTGATGCCAATTTTGCATCTTCAAAGAACATTTCATAAAAGTCACCAAGTCTAAAAAAGAGTATAGTATCGGGATATCGGGCTTTTATTTCTCTATATTGTTTAAGCATAGGAGTAAGTTCAGGCATTATTTTACTCCTTGACTATAGAGGATCTGGCAATATGCATAGTATCCCATTTCTTGCATTGAGGACATTGCCATTGAAGCTCAGACGATTCAAATCCACATATTTCACATTGAAATTTAAGATAGGGAGTTGATATATGCTCTATTATGTCTTCAAATTCCTTTAATGCCTCTTTTTCTCTGCTCTTTTCCAGAAGTATTTTACCTTTAAACCTTCTTGCCTCCCAAAATGAAGGATCAATATCTATTGCTCTATTTATCTGTAGTATAGCTCCTTCTATATCACCTTTTGTATATAGATATCTTGCATATGCCAAGTATATAAAAACATCTGGCTTTCTGTTTATGCATTCATTTAAAAAATTTTCTACTGGTCTCAGATCTTTTATTTTAGAGAATGAATCTTCAAGCCTTTTATAAGCAAGGAAAATAAATTCAGGAGATTCATCTAAAATCTTTTTCCATATAGAAACAGCATTTTTATGCTTTCCTATTTTAAAGTATATATCCCCTAAGTGGAGATATGCATCTGCACATCTTTTGCAAATAGAAGTTGCTTTATTTAAAAGAGAAATTGCTTTTTTAAAGTCTCCTTTTTTTTCTTCAAATTTTGCCATTTCTACAATGTAATGGGCCAAAATATGTGAGTGGTCTCCCTTTTCTAATTTCGATATCTTTTTGCGAATTTCATATGCCTTTTCCCATTCTTTTATGTCTTCATATATCCTTTCTATTTCTTTCAATGCTTTTATATTTTTGGGATCTTTTTGTATAACTTGATAAAACATATTTAGTGCTCTATCTAAGAATCCCCCTTTTCTATAATCAAGCCCCATATCAAATAGGGCCATTAATCGAGTTTTTTCATCCAAGTTTGGTCTCATTGTGATACTTTGTCTTATACGAATTGCTCTGTCTATTTCTCCTCTGGAGCGATACAGATCTGCTAAGGTGATATAGGTTTCTACTGTGTCTGAATTGAGTTTTACAGATTTTACAAACTCTTCTATTGCACGGTCATGTTCATTAGTAATAAGAAATCTTATGCCTTTGTATAGAGGTTTTTCACCAGGATCTGAACTGCTTACACGCCTCTTTGCTGTATACACCCCAATTCCAAATATTATTAATATAATTATAATTAGTTCTAATGACATTTTTATCAGCCGGTGCTTATAGGCTGTTCAGATGTAGCTTGTTCCTCTGAAGTTACAGGCAAATTTCTCAAAGAAATCAGTTCCTTTTCTTTTTGATTTAGCTCTTTTTTTAACTGTTTTATTTGTCTTGTAAGTCTAAATTTTTCAAATATACTATAGAACCCTGTAAGTATCACTCCTAAACAGAATGTTATACATGATATAAGATATAGAGTAACAGGCGGGCTCTGCCATTTTACAAAGAGAAGATCTATTTTAAAGGTAAAAGTGGTAGAAAACGATTCATAATTTTGTATAATTACAATTAAAACAAAAAGTCCTA
>CAZMNC010000133.1:0-6011 GCA_964567535.1 uncultured Desulfobacterales bacterium
TTGTTATCTTTGGCGGCCTTTTATCAAAAGGGATACTGTTTTTATTAACAACTATCCCCGCTTTACCTAATGCTTTTTCAGCATCTTTTCCTGTTAGACCTTTATTTGTAAGATTGACCAATATTAAATGATTGTCTGTTCCACCAGACACAAGATCAAAACCAAATTTCAGAAGTTCTTCGGCCAAAGCCTGTGCATTTTTAACAACTTGTATTTGATAATCTTTAAATTCTGACCTTAAGGCTTCCTCAAATGCAACAGCTTTCGCCGCAATAACATGCATAAGCGGTCCACCCTGAATACCAGGAAATATAGTTTTGTCAATAAATTTAGCATATTTCTCTTTTGATATAATAATACCCCCTCGAGGTCCTCGCAAAGTTTTATGAGTGGTAGAAGTAACAAAATCTGCTATATCAACAGGATTAGGATGAATTCCAGCTACAATAAGACCTGCTATATGAGCAACATCTGCCATAAAAAATGCACCAACTTCATTTGCAATTTCTCTGAATTTAGAGAAATCTATTTCCCTTGGGTATGCACTGGCACCAGCGATTATCATCTTGGGCTTATATTCTATAGCGTATTTTTTGATTTGATCAAAATCTATCCTTTCTGTTTTAGGATTAACCCCATAAGATATAGATCTAAAAATCATACCGGAAAAACTAACTTTACTCCCATGACTAAGATGCCCACCATGAGCCAGATCCATACCCATCAATAAATCTCCAGGTTTTAATACCGAGAGATATACTGCCATATTTGCTTGAGAACCAGAATGAGGTTGAACATTAACATGCTTTGCCTTAAAAAGCTTTTTCGCTCTACTTATCGCAAGTCTCTCCACAATGTCTACATACTCGCATCCACCATAATATCGTGTACCTGGATAACCCTCTGCATATTTGTTTGTCATAACATTAGCATGAGCCTCTATTACAGCCCTACTCGCATAATTTTCAGACGCTATCATCAAAAGGTTTTCTTTTTCTCTTTTTACTTCACCACGAATTGCATTATATACTTCTGGATCTATCTCTTTAAGGCTGTTTTCCAACAATTTTTCACTCCCTATTATCTATTTTTTCAACTCTTCTTTTATGTCTCCCTCCTTCAAATGGAGTTTCTAAAAATAATTTTATCATCTCTAAAGCAAGGCCATCTCCTACTACTCTACCCCCCATAACAAGGATATTTGCATTATTATGGAGCCTACTGTATTTAGTGGTGTAGAGATCATGGCATAAGGCAGCTCTCACCCCCTTATATCTATTTGCTACGATACTCATGCCAATTCCCGTACCACATATCAGAATGCCTACTTTGGATCTATCCTTAGATATATCTTCTGCAAGTTTGTGAGCTATATCAGGATAATCTGAGGAATCGTCGCTATAAACACCTATATCTTTCACATCTTTATTCAGCACATCTTCAATATATCTTTTGCATTTCTCTTTTAGCTCAAAACCTGCATGATCAGAGCCTATTAGAATAATCATATTTTAATCCTCATAGGTTTTAAAAACTAAAGTAGCATTTGTGCCACCAAAACCAAAAGAATTAGAGATAGCTATTTTTATCTGGGCCTTTCTTGCCTTGTTAGGCACATAATCCAAATCACATTCTGGATCAGGTGTATTATAATTTATGGTGGGAGGAATTATTTCGTGCCTTATAGTTAATATAGTAAAGATAGCCTCTACCGCACCTGCTCCTCCCAGTAAATGACCTGTCATAGATTTTGTAGAACTAATGGGAATATTATATGCATAGTCTTTAAATACAGCCTTTATGGCCTTTGTTTCTGACATATCATTTAATTTGGTGGAAGTGCCATGAGCATTAATATAATCCACATCTTCTGGCTTAATACCAGCATCGTTAAGGGCCATCTTCATGCAGTTTATAGCTCCTATTGCGTTGGGATCAGGGGCTGCCACATGATATGCGTCTCCTGCAAGACCATATCCACATATTTCTGCATATATATTAGCCCCTCTCTCTTTTGCATGTTCCAACTCTTCTAATATCAATATACCTGAACCTTCTGACATAATAAAACCATCTCTATTCATATCAAAAGGTCTGGAAGCCTTCTCAGGTTCATCATTCCGAGTAGAAAGAGCATGCATGGCACAAAATCCCCCAAATGCAAGAGGAGTTATAACTGCTTCAGAACCACCAGTTATCATAATATCTGCTCTTCCCTCTTTTATAAGTCTAAATGACTCTCCAATTGCATGAGCACTTGCTGCACAAGCAGTGGTTATAGATGTATTTGGACCTCTTGCACCAAATTCTATTGCTATTTCTCCTGCAACCATATTGGCTATTATACCCGGTATAAAAAAAGGGCTTATTTTTTTCGGCCCTTTTTCCAGTAAGATTTTGTGAAAATATTCAATCATAGGCAATCCACCAATACCAGAACCAGTAACACATCCTATTCTATCTCTATTGTTATGCTCTATTTTTAGTTTAGAATCTTCTACTGCCATTCTTGCAGCAGCAATTGCGAAATGAATAAAGGTATCAAAACGTCTTACTTTCTGTTTTTCCATAAAATCTTCTGGTTTGAAGTTTTTCACTTCACCAGCAATTTGGGATGGGAAAGAGGATGCGTCAAATTTTGTCACAGGGCCTATCCCAGAGCGTCCCTCACATACAGATCGCCAGCTTTCCTCTACACCTATACCCACAGGGGTGACCATACCCATACCGGTGACAACCACCCTTCTGGCCATTATATCCTCCTATGTATTTTCTAAAGCGTTTTCAATATAATTTATTGCATCCTGAACAGTAACTATCTTCTCTGCATCTTCATCTGGAATAGATATTCCAAACTCCTCTTCCATAGCCATTATCAGTTCCACCTGATCTAAAGAGTCAGCTCCCAAGTCATCAACAAAAGATGCATCAGGCACTACATCTTCTTCACTTACATCCAACTGCTCGCAAATTATCTTTTTCACTTTTTCTTCTACACTTGCCATTTCTTTTTTTACCTCCTTTATTTTTTCTACATGTACATACCACCATTAACGTGGATAATCTGACCTGTTATATAAGATGCACCCTTAGAACATAGCCAATATACTACCTCTGCTACTTCATCTGGAGATCCTAATCTGCCCATAGGTATCTGTCTTAGAAATTCTTCTTTAATCTTTTCAGGAATCTTAGCTGTCATTTCAGTATCAATAAAACCAGGTGCTACTGCATTTACCATTATTCCCCTACTTGCTACCTCTTTTGCTACAGATTTAGTAAAACCCATTATGCCTGCCTTTGAAGCAGCATAATTAGCTTGACCTGCATTTCCTATCTGACCTACTACAGATGCCACATTCACAATCCAGCCTCTCCTTTGTTTAATCATGGATTTTAAAACAGCTTGGGTGCAATTATAAACACTCTTTAAATTTACATGTAATACCATATCCCAGTCTTTTTCATTCATTCTTATAAGTAAATTGTCTTTTGTAATACCAGCATTATTTATCAAAACATCCACTCTACTATATTCAGAAAATATTTCCTTAAATAATAAATCAACCGAATTTTTGTCAGATACGTCTACTTTAAAACTCTTTGCATTAATTCCTTTTTCTTTTAATATATTAAGGGTTTCATCAGAGGCAGATTCATCAAGATCATAATGGACTATAATAATATCAGCTTGTTCTTGAGCAAATTTGCAGGCTATTGCCCTACCTATACCTTTTGATCCCCCTGTAATAATAACTATTCTTTTATCATATGCCTGCATAATTTTCCCCTTTATGATTTATTAATATACTTTCAAATTCCTTTGAAATACCCTCTAAAACTCTTTTTTTTATAATATCAACAGCCATAAAAATCGCTTTTTTTATAGCTTTTGAAGAAGATCTACCATGACACAAAATTCCTAGTCCATTTATACCAACTACTACTCCTCCTCCATACTCTTCGTAATCAAGTCTTTTTATAATTTTTTCTACAGACAATAAATCTTTTATTTCATGAACAATCCAATCACTTACAAACTGAGCTAGTCCCTCACATATTTTTAATGCAATATTACCAACAAAACCATCACAGACTGCTACATCTATATCTCCATTAAATATATCTGTACCTTCTATATTACCTATAGAGTTTAAGGGGCTGTTTCTAAGTAATTTATATGCCCTTTTGACTAATTTATTTCCCTTGCTATTTTCTTCGCCAATGCTCAATAGTCCAATTTTGGGGTATTTAATACCCAGATAAGCTGTTGCAAAACAGTGACCTAATAGAGCAAATTGAAATATATGCGAAATCTTGCAATCCACATTTGCCCCTGAATCTATTAATATTACAGATCCTTTTCTGCCAGGCAAAATACTGGCTACTGCTGGTTTATCTATATGTCTCAAAAGCCCGATATTGCATACTGCAGATGCAATAAATGCACCTGAATTACCAGCACTAATAACTCCATCAGCTAAACCATGTTTAACAAGATCAAATGCAATACCCATAGAAGAAGTCTTTTTCTTACGAATTGCTTTTATAGGAATTTCGTCCATATTAATTACTTCGGAACAATGACAAATATTTATATTAGAAATGACTTCCTCTCCTATTAATTCTAAAATACCCTTTTTGTTGCCTACTAATATTATATTTATATTTAATTCTTTTGCTGCCTCTACTGCCCCTTTTACTATTTCCTTAGGGGCATAATTTCCACCCATTGCATCTATAGCAATATTCATACTATTCTTCTTCTTTATTTAATATCTTCCTTCCTTTATAATATCCACATTCAGGACATACATGATGAGGCAATACAGGTTCTTTACATCTTGGACATATACTTAAATTAGGTGTTTTTACTTTATCATGAGATCTTCTCATATCTCTCTTTGATCTAGAGGTCTTTTTTTTGGGAACAGCCATTCTTACTCTCCTTTTAATTTAAATTCTTTTAATTTCAAAAATGCAGGATGTCCAATATCCTTCTTACAGTTACATTTGCCCATATTAAGGTTTTTACCACATACAGGGCATAAACCTGCACAGTCTTCTTTACATAATACCTTCATTGGTACAGCTAAATATATTTCTGCTCTTATTATATCTTCAAGTTCTATTTCGTCTGCTGAGATAAATACTACTGACATATCATCTTTTTCTAATTCGATTTCTTCTTTGGACTCCGTTGGGTGAGACATCAAAAAGATCCTGAAATTTGTATTTAAGTCAAAATGAAAAGTTTCTATACACCTATCACATCTTAACTTCAGCGTGCCTGAAATATTACCTTCTAATAAATATCTTTCTCCAGTACGTTTTATATACATTCTGACATAAAGAGGGCTATCCAAACCTAATATAGAGTCATAATATTTATCCTTTTCCCACCAATCTTGGGAAAAGGTTAGATTGAGTTTAACTGGTTTTTCAAATGCTGTTTTAAGATCAAATATCATATCACTTTAATTATACTCAGAAATACCAGCTAAATATATAAGAGTTTTTTAGCTTGTCAAGAAAAATAAAACCAATAAATATTACAAATAATAATGGTAACATATAAGCACATGTTAAAATTTTATTTTTCATTAGATAAAAGATCCATAGAAAAAGCAAGAACACTTATCATGATGTAGCCCCAAAATATATGTGAAAAATGTATACCTAAACTCGAAGAATGAATAAGACCAACCATACTTAACATGGCTGCAAAAAAACTAAAAAAAGAAGCTTCTTTATACTTTCTATCAACTATATATGCTGTAATAGCACCCCATATTAAGCCGACTAAAATAGCTCCAGCCCCTAAAGTAGAATGTCCAGCATAATGGATACCTTGTTTTAACATCCCATTTATTATATCTTCATTGCCAAGATGAATATTTAAATGTTCAATTTGATTTATATATTGGGTTAATGCTTTTAATTTAGTAACTAACAAAGATGATATATGAGGTATCATAGCTATTGCAACAGCTATAGAATGCCTGGGCGGG
>CAZMNC010000134.1:0-23249 GCA_964567535.1 uncultured Desulfobacterales bacterium
CCTTAGATGATGTTAAAAAATTTCTCCCTGTTCCTCTTATCCCTTATCTGGCTTGTAAAGTGGCTGAGATATTCTCCTATGCTTTGCATGCCCCCTCCTGTTCGTTTTTCCTGGATTATATATGATTATTAGAGTTGTGTCTAAATTTCAGTTTATAGATTCTTGACATGGGAATAATTTTATTATAGAGATTTTATAGAATAAAGGCAGGAAGCCGTTTTTGTTATAAATCAAATAAGATAAGAAGATTTTAACAAAAAAAGCCACGGAGGCTAAACGGAGAGGAACTCCGAGTCTTCGTGGCTTTTTTTGTGGAAAGGAGAGTATATGAGAACAAAGGTTTTTGTTGCTTTTCTGGTAAGTATCATATTGGCAATAATATTTATTTGTTATCCATGCATATGTATTGCTCAAAAAAATGCCTATAAGATAGGTGAAATAGTCGTTACAGCTACAAGAACACAGAAGCAAGTAGATAAAGCGCCTGGAAGTATCACAGTAATAAAAGGGAATGAGATAAGGAAACTAAAAATAGATGCTGTAGATGAGGCTATAAAATGGGTAGTAGGTCTTTATGCAAAAAGGACTAAAGGACTTTCTGACGCTATTCCTGCTGTTCAACTCAGAGGTCTTCCAGGGCAAGATAGAACACTTATTCTTATAGATGGAATTCCAGTCAATGGTGGCTATAGCGGATTAGTAGATCTTAATAATATAAGTACTGAGGATATAGAAAGAATAGAGATTATACGTGGCCCTATGTCTGCACTTTATGGTGGAAACAGTATGGGAGGAGTTATAAACATTATTACAAAGACTTCCAAGAAATTTCATGCAAGTGCAAGTTATGGATATGGAACAGACAATACATATAGATATAGTGTAACTGTGGGGAACAGATTTAAAAACAGATTAAGTCTTGATGTAGGGCATGAGTGGGAAGATACAAATGGTTATCCTACAAGCCTTGTCACCAGATCTATAAGTAATGGCACAGGCACTCTCAAAGGTGGTTGGCAAACATACAACACTTCAGGTATTCCTAAATGGGTAATTGGTGACAAAGGTGATAATACTGCAAAAAGATGGAATGTATATGCAAAGGCTGTATGCGACATTACAGATACAGGAAAACTTACATTTTCATTTCAAAAAGGCTTTCATAGGTATGATTATGATAGACCTCATACATATCTACGAGATCAAAAAGGAAAACTTTCATATAGTGGATATGTAAATATACCAGGAGGAAAAAGAGCAAGTGCTTATCCTGCATATTATGTATATTATTCAGGTGAAGGAGAAAAGGAGTATTACTATACCGCAGTCATGTATGAAGACATATTTGGCCCACTACATTTTAATGGAAAAGCGGGATATGAAAGGTGGAATCATTGGTATGACTATGCAAAACCTAAAAAACTCACTCAAGATTTTGACAATTCCCCTGGAAAGCTTTCTGATTCTAATACCTACTCTTGGTTTGCTGATTTACAGGCAAGCAGTCATATTTTTAATTCCCATATTGTTACTTTTGGTTTTTACTTTAGATATAATAATTACAATGGTGATGATTTTGACCTATCATATTATAGGGATGAAAATAGTAGGATCGCAAAAACATTAGAAATAGACGGAAAAGAAAAATTTATATCCTTTTATGGACAAGATGAATGGTCTTTATTAAAGGATTTAACATTATATACTGGTATAAGAATAGATTACTGGAGAGCATATGATGGATATTCAAGTGCTGTTGGCAGTTTTGATTCAAATGATGATTTCTGTATAAGCCCTAAATTTTCCGCGGTTTATAGTCTTTTCAAAGATACCATTTTAAAAGCATCTATTGGAAGAGCATTCCGTGCTCCCAATATATATGAACTCTATAAAACATGGACATGGACATTTGGCACATATCATTCAAATCCTAATCTTGATCCAGAAACCTTATGGAATTACGAAGTGGATATAATACAATACTTATTTTCAAAAAAGCTTAGATTATCAGCAACATACTTTCATACTGATATTAATGATCTTATCTACAGTTATAAAAAAGGAACTAATGATTACAAAGACAATGTAGCTGATGCAAAAATAAATGGTTTTGAGTTGGCAATATCTTTAAAACCTTTTGATTGGCTAAAGCTTTGGGGAAATTATACATACCATAATTCTGAGATTACCAGTTGCGATATAAACCCACAAATGGAGGGAAAGGCATTAGCAAACGTACCTATAAGTATGGCAAACGTTGGAGCTGATTTTCATTATAGATGTATTAGAGCAAGTATTGCGGCTCAATATATAGGCAATATATACAAGAGTGAATTAAATGATGATGTTCCGGATGTATATGGTGGATATACAAGAAGATACTGGATATGTGATGCAAAGGTTACTCTTTCCCCTGTAGACAACTTAGAGGTTTCTGCATCTATTAGAAATATGTTTGATAAGGAATATTATGAATATTATTTGGGAAATGGAAGAACATATTTTGTAGAGGTTAGGTATAAGTGGCATTAAGATTAATAAAAATATTATATTTAATTTTAGCAATAATACCTATTGTGTATCCTGTTTATTTGAATGCGGATACTATTTTTATAAAGGACAAGCTGGGAAGACAAGTAAAGGTAAAAACACCTCTAAAAAGAGCAGTGATTGTAATAACATATGAACTTATTCCAGCTCTTGGTGTCTGGAATCAGGTAGTGGGTATTAGCAGATGGGCAGAAAAAGAATGTGATCTTATAAAGGCAATCTTTAATAAATATCCTTATCTTAAGAAACCTACTGTTGGAACAGGTACAGATATGAACATAGAGGCTATTTTAAAACTTAATCCAGATCTTGTAATTACATGGGCTTATTCTCCTGAAACCATAAAATTTCTTGAGGAAAGATCTATAAAAACAATAGCTATATGGCCTGAAAACCTAAAGGAATTTTATGGTGTAGTTAGACTTCATGGTAAGTTGTTTGGAAAAGAAAAAAGAGCGGAACAGGTAATAAAAGAAATAATATCAATGCTGAAAATTATCAGGGATAGGGTAAAAAATATAAGTCACAAAAAAATAGTTTTGTACTTATCTGGAAGACAAACAAGAGTTGGGGGTGGAAAAGGGATTATGAACGATATGATTAAGATATGCGGAGCAATAAATCCAGCCTCTAATATCAAAAAGGACACTTATGATGTTTCTATGGAGAAAATAATTAAATGGAATCCAGATTGTATATTTATATGGGGATATGCTGGATACAGTGAGACTGATATATTAAAAAATCCTCAATGGAAATATATAAAAGCTGTAAAGAATAAAAAAGTCTATAAGGTCCCCAAGTGGTCTACTTGGTCACCCAGGATAGCCCCAATTGCTCTATGGATGGCTATTAGAATATATCCTGAAAAGTTCAAAAATATAAATTTCAAAAAAATCGTGAACTCTTACTATAAAACGGTATTTGGAATTTCCTATGAAGAGGTGCTGAGATATGCCAAATAAATGGGTAAACTATATTTTTTTTATTGCTCCTCTCATTATCTCCTTTGCAGCCCTCTTCATAGGAACATATAATCTTTCTCCATTTGACGTAATAAAGACTATATTCCATGGAAAAATAGGGACACCAGAAAACGCTATTATATTTGAAATAAGAATGCCCAGAATTATATTATCAGGACTTGTTGGAATAGCCTTATCTGTTTCAGGTGCAACATTACAGGGTATATTTAGAAATCCTCTTGTAGATCCATATATACTTGGAATTTCAGGAGGAGCTGCGTTTGGTTGCGCTTTATGTGTAGGATTTCTTTCTTGTATTCCTATTCAGATAATGGCTTTTATATTTGGCACAATTGCGGTTGCTCTTGCATATTTTATTGCAAAAACGCATGGCGAAATTTCAAGATTTTCTCTGATACTTGCAGGTATCATTGTATCCTCTTTTTTTCAGGCTCTTGTATCTATAATAAAATTTCTTGTAGATCCTCATAAACTCCAAAGTATAGTGTTTTGGCTTATGGGTAGCTTTAGCCTATCTGACTGGGAAAAAGTGCGTATTGCTACTATTGGAATACTTTTAGGAACAATTCCTATATTTTTTATGAGATGGAGACTTAATGTTATGAGTATGGGCGATGAAGAGGCAAAGTCATTAGGAGTTGATGTAAACAAGGACCGAATTTTGTTTATTATTTTTTCTACTATTTCTATAGCAGTTGCCACCTCTGTCTCAGGTATAATAGGATGGGTTGGCCTTATGGTCCCCCATCTTATAAGAATGATCTCTGGACCTGACCATAGATCTCTTATACCTTTGAGTATAGCTGGCGGTGCATCTTTTATGATAATTGCTGACACTCTATCACGATCTCTGACAAATTTTGATATACCTGTTGGCATAATAACAGCCATAAGTGGAACACCTTTTTTTGTATTCCTTCTGAAAAAAGGAAATGAAGTTTGGGAAAGGTAATGCTTATTATAAAAAAACTATATTTTAGTCATAATAAGGCCACCATCTTAAAAGGGATATCATTTAGGGCACTTAGAGGTGAAATTACCACAATATTAGGTCCAAATGGTTCTGGAAAAACAACCCTTTTTAAATGTATAGCTGGAATTTGGAAACCCATAAAAGGAAATATAGTATGGGATGGGAAAAAAATAAATGATTTATCTTTAAAAGAGAGAGCAAGGATATTTAGTATTGTTCCCCAAGATCATAGACCCTCTTTTTCTTATTCTGTGTTAGATGTAGTCATTACTGGAAGAGTTTCATACCTTAGCAGATTTTCTTCTCCTAAAGATAGCGATTATCAGATAGCTAAGAATTCTTTAAAAAAGCTGGGGATATATCATTTAAAAAATAGATCATACACTAAGATAAGTGGGGGTGAGAGACAACTTGTACTTATTGCAAGGGCATTAACACAAAATTCTCCTATTATGCTCTTAGATGAACCAATATCTCATTTAGATTTTAACAATCAGATAAAAATACTAAGACTTATAAAAAAACTTTCAAGAGAAAGGAATATATCTATAGTAATGAGTCTACATGATCCAAATTTGGCTATGAATTTTTCAGATAGGGTAATAATTATAAAAAATGGTGTAAAATTAAAGGAAGGTCACCCAGATAGAGTAATTACTGAAGAAACCATAAGAGAAATATATGGGGTAGATGTTATTATACTCTCTTTTTATGGAAAAAAGGCCATAATTCCAATGGAGGGAAAAAATGTTTTTGATAATAACCTGGCAAAGTTATTACAACATGCTTCTTAAGGCATCCAATAATATAAAAAATTTAGATTTGGATATAAGAGTCTATTCTGCAATGTCCTTAGAAAAGGATCAAAAAAAGCTAAAATTAGCCTTAAAAGATATAGATAAAGCAAAATTAATATTTCTTTATAGATCAAGTGAATCTATATGGGAGTTCATTGAAGATAAGATAAATAGTGGTATAAAAGCCAAAATTGTTTGTCTTTCACATGATCCTTCTTATTGGTTCCTTTCTAATGTAGACAAAGACATTGTATCTAATGCCTATAGATACATGATCATAAACGGAGAAAGTAATATAATCAATATGTTAAAGTATCTTATAAATACTTGTTTAAACATACCAATTAAATATGAAGATCCTGTTTTTATTCCATGGGAGGGTATTTATCATCCAGATTCAAAAAAGATATTCCTAAATATAGATCAATATCTTTCATGGTATGAAATTAAACCAAAAGCACCATTTATAGGGATCTTGTTTTCAAGACATTATCTTATAAATAAGAACCTTGAATTAGAAGATAATTTAATAAAAGAATTTGAAAAAAGGCAAATAAATGTTATTGCAGCCTTTTCATATTCTATAAAAGATGCTGCTCTTGGCACAAAAGGTAACGATGAAGTTGTAAGAGAATTCTTTATTGATGAAAGAGGAAAATCAAGAATTGATGCTTTTATAAAGCTAACTTCTTTTTTCTTAGGTCAGAAAAGGACAAATTCTCACAATGGAGATATGGCTTCTGCTGGAGTTTCATTACTAAAAAGGCTGTCTGTACCATGTTTTTGCCCTGTAAGTTCTTATTATAAAACAATACAGGAATGGGAACAGGAAAAAGAAGGATTAAATCAAGACATAGGATGGTCTATTGCAATGCCAGAATTTGAAGGTGTTATAGAACCCATCCTTATTGCCGCCCAGGTACAAGCAGATGATGATACTCGAAAAAGAATACCTATTAAAGACAGGATAGAAAAATTTGTAGATAGGATTGTAAGATGGATTAATTTAAAAAGAATACCTGTTGAAAAAAGAAAAGTGGCATTTATTTTACATAATAATCCTTGCGCTTCTGTAGAGGCAACAGTAGGCGGAGGAGCTAATCTTGATACCTTAGAATCTGTTGCAAGGATCCTGAAACGAATGAAAAATGAGGGATATAATGTAACTCCCCCTGCTGATGGTAAGGCATTGATAGATGAAATAATGAGCAAAAAAGCTTTGTCAGAATTTAGGTGGACAACTGTGGAAGAGATCGTACAAAAAGGGGGAGCTATTGCATTTATAGAAAAAGATAGATATATGAAATGGTTTCATGAACTACCAGACAATACGAAAAACAGGATAATAGAAGCATGGGGAAATCCTCCTGGTGAATGGAAAGATGGAATACCTCCTGCTATGATCTATAATGGAAATATTGTTGTCACAGGTATTTCTTATGGTCATGCTATTGTTTGTGTTCAGCCAAAAAGAGGATGTGCTGGATCAAGATGTGACGGTCAGGTATGCAAAATTCTTCATGATCCTAATGTTCCTCCACCACACCAATATATTGCAACATATAAATGGATTTCCAGAGAATTTGGTGCACATGTTATTATTCATGTGGGAACCCACGGAAATCTAGAATTTCTGCCTGGAAAAGGCACAGGGCTTTCTTCAGCTTGTTTTCCTGACATATGTATAGACACAATTCCACATCTATATATCTATAACTCTGACAATCCACCTGAAGGCACTATTGCTAAAAGACGTAGCTACGCAGTTCTTGTAGATCATATGCAAACAGTTATGCGCTCGGGTGGCCTATATGAGGATTTAGAGGAATTAGATAGGTTTGTATCTGAATATGAACAAGTAAAGATAAAAGATAAGGCAAAAGCACATGCTTTAAAACATCTTATTATAGAGACCATAAAAAAGACAGGTTTGGATCAGGGGATAAGAAATCCAGAAACCAAAAATTTTAATGAATTTATAAAAGAGATACATGAAAGGCTTTCTCAGATAAGAAATACCCAGATACAAGATGGAATGCATATATTTGGTGAAATACCAAAAGGAGAAAAAAAAGTCGATTTTATTTACTCTATCCTCAGATATAATACGGGAGACAATCCATCTATAAGAAAAGAGGTGGCAAAAGCTCTTGGATATAATTTGAATGAATTAATATCTAATCAGGATAAATGGGATAATAACAGAAATAAATCATATGGTGCTATAATAGAGGAAATAGATAGCATATGCAAACAGATTATAGCTCAAATATTATTGGAGGCAAAAAATGATCAATATTAATTGGTCAGACCCCATATGGAAACAAATAAAGGAAAGGATAATTAGTATAAATAAAAGGATTGACGAATCTGATGAAATAAGCGCTCTTCTTTGTGGGATATCAGCAAAATATATTGCTCCAGGTCCTTCAGGACTTATAACAAGAGGTAGGGAGGATATATTACCAACAGGCAGAAATTTTTATTCGCTTGATCCATATAGTATTCCAACAAAATTTGCATGGCAAACAGGAAAAAAGCTTTCTAATGCCCTTATCTCTAAACATATTAGAGAGGAAGGAAGATATCCAGAAAATGTGGCTATATATTGGATGTGTGCCGATCTTATGTGGTCAGACGGAGAGGGTATGGCTCAAATTATGCATCTAATAGGAGTAAAACCTATATGGCTTAAAAACGGCAGAATAAACGGATTTAAGGTAATTCCATTAGAAGAACTTGGTAGGCCCAGAATAGATGTAACTATAAGGGTTTCTGGTATTACAAGGGATAACTTTCCTAATTGTATAGAATTAATAGATGAGGCTATTCAAAAAATAGCCTCTTTAGATGAACCTATAAGTATGAATTTTGTGAAAAAACACACCGTTGAACAGATGAAGCATATGGATAACAGAGAAAATTCTTTTAGAAGAGCTACATTTAGGATTTTTTCTTCTATGCCAGGGGTATATCAGGCAGGAACCCAACTTGCTGTATATGCTTCTGCATGGAAAGAAGAAAAGGATCTTGCAGAAGTTTTTTTATATTGGAATGGATATGCATATGGAAAAGGAGTTTTTGGAGAAACAAGCCATAAGGAATTTGCAGGTATATTGAAAAGTGTTGATGTCACATATAATAAAGTAGTAAGTGATGAGCATGATTTATTTGGATGTTGTTGCTATTTTGGCACTCATGGCGGTATAACTGCAGCAGCAAGACATTTTTCTGGAAAAGATGTAAAAGCATATTATGGTGATACCAGAGAAGGTGAATATGTGGAAGTAAGGGGTTTAGCAGACGAAATAAGAAGAGTTGTTAGAACAAAATTGCTTAATCCCAGATGGATAGAGGGAATGAAGAGGCATGGATATAAAGGTGCATCAGATATTTCGAAACGAATAGGTCGTGTATATGGATGGGAGGCTACTACCCAAGAGGTAGATGATTGTATATTTGATGATATTGCAAGAACATTTATCATAAATAAAGAAAACAGACACTTTTTTAGAGATAATAATCCATGGGCTTTGGAAGAAATAGCAAGAAGGCTGATAGAAGCTATGGAAAGAGGGCTTTGGAATCCAGCACCTGATGTAAAAGAGAAACTTAAGACTATATATTTAGAAATAGAAGGCTGGCTCGAGGAAGGAATGGGAGATGTAAAAGGCAATTTTCAGGGTGGAAGTATAGATATATATACAAAGGATGAAATAGAATTTTGGAAAAAGAAAGTAGACGATTTATTGACATAATATATCCGCTTTTCCATTTTTATTTTTAGCCCTACCTTGTTAAAAATATATTGCATTAGGCATAATTTTTGCTTAAAAAATAATAGCAAACTATTAACACTTTTGCTTATTAAGATTTTTTAGTCATTAAAAAAAATGCTTCCAGATTTCTTAATATTTGGTAAGTCTTATAGGTAGCTTACAAAATGGGCATATATATTAACATAGTTTGCATTTGTTCATTTTTACATAAAAAGAACATAAAATGGTATTCTCTGAAAATAACAATATAAAGGTTAAAAAATTATTTATAATAGATAGTATATCAAGTGCTAACAAAAGGGGAAGACCCTTTTTGTTAAATGATGCAGCAAAAGAAGTCTTTTTATTAAGAAGCTGTATGGAATCAGATCCTCTCTCTTTCAGAGAAGATTGTCTAAGGTTAAGAGACGAATATGAACTAAATGTATGGCATATAAGGTTCGAAGATATGACGTTCAAAAAAGGTACATACTCAGTTGCAATATTATCAATACCTGCTTTATTTGATACTCTTCTTAAAAAGAAATATAACAAATGCGAAAGGATCAAATTGGAGCTTCAAAAAAGCAACCCGGATATGTGGCTTATTAAATATATTGCGTGGAATGAAAGCCCCTTTTATTTTGTGTGGCAGAATTCTCGCATTATACCTGAAATGGGATTATTCTTATTTCTTCAAGAAACTCCAGAAAGAGAACTCCTTATAACAGGAACATGCACTTTAATAATGGATAAAAATCAGAGTAATTAAATACTAAATATAACTTTTGATAAAATATTAATTAATAAATAGACCTGAAGCTACTTTTACCAACACCCCCTTATACATCTAATAACAATAAAGAATTTTTTAGAATAGAATCAAGAAGCAGCTTTTACTAAATTCCAGAACTCTCCCTCTCTATGTCTATCCAAAACCATCAAGCTTTGTGTGAACCTACAAAATGGCTCCCCGGGACGGACTCGAACCGCCAACCTAGTGGTTAACAGCCACCCGCTCTGCCGATTGAGCTACCGGGGAGTATATTTTATTACATAGCAAATAATTTATTTGTGGTCAATAAAATTGGATTTTTCAAAATTACAGTATTTATGGAACTATCCATACCGAACAATTTTTTATTGTATAAAAACAATATCTTGACACACTTCCCAAAAAAAAGGATTCACTAATACCACTTTTTCCTAAAACTAATGTACCGTAATTTCCATCCTCTACTTCACTTATTATAGTCTTTGCTATATTAATAACACTTGGCAATTCTTTTATCTCTAATTGAAAGTTTTGTATTCCAGCATCTTTAAGTATCTTCTGTGCGTGTATAAAAAAATTCTCAACACATCTTTTATCACCTTTTACTACCATTTCTTCTACTTCTTTCTCTGCATCAAATTCAATAGGACAATAATCTCTGAGCTTTGGAGTTACATGCAAAAGAGTTATTTTTATATTTGGATTATTGCCAAAAATAAAACCTATATGATCAACTGCTCTAAGAGCGCTTTCTGAACCATCAATAGCTACAGCAATTTTTGTAGATTTTACTTCTCCAGTAACTGCCCATAAAGGGATAGTTCTTATATGTTCTACAAGTGAAGTGGAAACACTATGAGTAAATATTTCTTCTACTTTTGAAATACCTCTTTTACCCATTAAAATAGCATCACATACATTTCTCTTTGCAAAATTTAAAATATCTTTTGCTATGTCCATTGTTCTGAGTTGAGTTACTGTCTTTATTCTGAATTCATCAATTCCTTTAGATATCATAAGTTTTTTTGAATCATCTAAAATTTTTTGTGATTCTCGTTTATTTTTTTCTATCAATTTATTAAGAGCAACTCTTGCATTTTTATCAAAATGAGCATCTTTAATAAGATATTCTGATATAGCAGGCTGCACATTAAAAAGAATATAATGAATATCTATTATTAATTTATCCATTAATATTGCATATTCTACAGCTTTCCTTGAATTTACAGAACCATCTATCACTACCAGCACTTTCTTTTCCATATTTTCCCCCCTTTATTATTGTTGAAATAACATATATATAAATGTCTGTAAAGCTGCAAACACAAGCAAGTTAAATATTCTTGTGTTTTTAACATAATTAAATTAAAATTATTTTCATTCTCTAAATACTGGAGGTAATCCTATGAAGCGTTGTATTGGATTTGCAGGCAAAGGAGGCACAGGAAAAACCACAATGGCAGGATTTTTGGTTAAATATTTAGTTGAAAATGGCAAAACCCCGGTATTGGCAGTTGATGCGGATGCCAACTCAAACTTAAATGAAGTATTAGGTATGACAGTAGAATCTACTCTTAGTGAAGCCAGAGAAGAAATGAAAAGTGCAGCAGCTTCTATGGGAATGACAAAAGATATTTTTATAGAGATGAAAATAAATGAAGCGTTGGTAGAAGGAAAAGGGTTTGATCTAATTGCTATGGGAATGCCTGAAGGACCTGGCTGTTATTGTGCAGCAAATGCACTTCTTACTCAATTTTTAGAAAAATTGGTAAATAATTATCCTTATATAGTAATAGATAACGAAGCAGGTATGGAACACATAAGCAGATTAAGAGCCAAAGATATGGATATATTAATAGTTGTGTCAGATCCTACTGTAAGAGGTATACAAGCGGCATGCAGAATTGTAGATTTGGCTGACACCCTAAATTTAGGCATAAAAGAAAAGCATCTTATATTGAATATGGTTAAAGAAGAAGATAAAGAAAAACTTTTAAAAGAAGCAAAAAAAGTCAATATAAATCTTGCGGGCATAGTTCCAGAAGACTCATTAATTCACGAATTTGACTTACGCGGAAAACCGTTGATAGAAATAGATAGAAGTTCCACGGCCCTTAAAGAAACATATAATATATTTAACAAAATCATACAATAAAACATATTATAAGATTGATTTAAATCAACCTACATAATGTGGTTAAAAGATTATTCAAATACCATATATAGTATGCGATTTTTAAGGTAACTATTTTAAATCAATAAAAAATTTCTTGACAAATATATTGTGTTATTTATATGTTAGGCCTCGGATTCTTTTGGAGAATAAAAGTATAAAAGGAGGTAATAAAATTGGCCTTTGAAATCCCAAAACAAACCTATTCAGGTAAGATAAGAGAGGTAGTTATTGGCACGGGTCCCAAAGCTATCACAGTGGGAGGACAGGAAGTTTTTCCTTTTCATGTATTTGAAGGGAATATTCCTAACTTTCCCAAAATAGCGATGGAAATCTGGGACTATGACCCATCAGACCAATGGCCGCAAGCAGCTGTTGAACCATTTAAAGATGTAATTTCTTCTCCAGACAAATGGGCAAAAAAATGTGTAGAGGAATATGGAGCTGAAATTATAGTGATTCAACTTAAAAGTACGGATCCTAATGGTATGGATAGACCAGCCCAAGAAGCTGCTGAGGTAGTAAAAAAAGTAGTAGATGCGGTTGATGTGCCTGTAGTGGTATGGGGAACTGCTAATAATCAAAAAGACGAAGAAGTGCTAAAGGCTATTGCAGAAATATGTGAAGGGAAAAATATAGCTCTAGCTCCTGTAGAAGAAGGAAACCATAAAGGTGTAGGTGCAAGTGCTTTAGCTTATAATCATGTTATTGTTGCATCTACTCCTATAGATGTAAATTTAGCAAAACAACTAAATATATTACTAGAAAATTTGGGTGTAAATTTAGAGAAAATTCTTGTTGATCCTACCACAGGTGGACTTGGATATGGAATGGAATATAGTTATTCTGTTATGGAAAGGATAAGATTAGCTGCTCTTACTCAAGAGGATGACAAACTTCAATCTCCTCTTATAAACAATATCGGAAATGAGGTATGGAAGTGCAAAGAAGCAGGTCTTGGTATAGACGAAGCCCCCACTATGGGCGATCCAGAAAGAAGAGCAATATTAATGGAAATCACAGCAGCAGTATGTTACCTACTTGCTGGATCTGACATTGTTATATTGAGACACCCAGAAAGTGTGAGATTTATCCGTTCATTTATAGAGCTTATGATGAACGGTGGCAGCGCAATGCAAATAGAGGAAATTAAAAAAGCCTTGGAGGAAGAAAAGGTAGACTTAATAGCTCTTTCTCCTGAACCAAACTTAGAATTTGAAACAACTACTGAAAAGCCAAAACCTGTTAAGAAAAAAGAAGCTCCTCCAAAGGTAGAAAAGAAGGAAGCTGTACCTCCGGTTGCTAAAAAGGAAGAGATACAAAAAGCAGAAGAAAAAAAGCCAGAAGAAAAAGTTATTAAATTAGAGGAAGTTAGGGCAAAAGAAGCAGAGGAGGAAGCAAAACGCAAAGCAGAAGAGGAAGCAAGAAAGAAAGCAGAGGAGGAAGCAAAACGCAAAGCAGAAGAAGAAGCAAGAAAGAAAGCAGAGGAAGAAGCAAAACGCAAAGCAGAAGAAGAAGCAAGAAAGAAAGCAGAGGAAGAAGCAAAACGCAAAGCAGAAGAGGAACGAAAAAGGGCAAAAGAAAAAGAATGGGAAGAACTTTTAGAACTCAGGAGAAAGAGGGAAGAAGAAAAAGCAAAACTTATGGCAGAAAGGGAGGAAATGGCTATGAAAGAGGTCAAGAAGACCCCTGCAAAAGTTCAATTAGATTTAGTGGATAAAATTATGCGTAATCTTGATCGTATCCACAAAAGAAAATAAAGAAAATAAAAGAGGAGGAACCTCAAAATGGCAGAAGAGAAAAAATCTATTCCTGCTAAGAAAAAAGGAGTAAAAAAGGCTAATGAATTAAGTGTAGATGAAGCATCAATACAAATGATTGAAAGGGCCAGGGAATTAGAGATAGATACCATATTTGACAGGGCAGAAACAATGAAGCCCTGTAATATAGGGATTCAAGGAACGTGTTGCAAGAATTGTGGACAAGGGCCCTGTAGATTACCATTAACGCCAAAAAGTATTGTTGATGGAAAAGATATCAGAAAAGGATTATGTGGAGCTACTGCTAACACTATTTGCGCAAGGAATTTTATTCGTATGATAGCTGGAGGAGCAGCATCTCATTCTGATCATGGTAGAGCAGTGGCAGAGACTTTTCTGGCAGCAGCAAGAAAAGAAACAAAAGACTATTATATAAAAGATGAACAAAAACTTATTGAAATTGCCCCGGATTTCGGTGTAGAAACCACTGTAGAAGGAGAAAACGGGGAAATATTAGATAGAGATATTGATGAAATAGCAGTAGAAGTTGCAGAAAAAGCTTTAGCTCAATGGGGACAACAAGAAGGAGAACTTATCACAGCAAAAAGAGCTCCCCAGGCCAGATATGAACTTTGGAAAAAATTGGGAGTTATTCCCAGAGGTATAGATAGAGAAATAGTTGAAATTATGCATAGAACTCATATAGGTGTTGATCAGGATTATGAGAATCTTATGTTGCAAGGCACAAGAGCAGCAATTGCTGATGGATGGGGTGGTTCTATGATAGCAACAGATTTGCAGGATATTTTATTTGGCACCCCATTTCCTATAAAAGGAAGTGTAAATTTAGGTGTATTAAAAGAAGATCATGTAAATATTATTGTGCACGGGCATGAACCTCTTTTAAGTGAAATGATAGTAGCAGCTGCTAATTCAGAAGAAATGCAGCAATTAGCAAAAGAAAAAGGAGCAAAAGGTATTCAGATTTCTGGAATATGCTGTACAGCAAATGAACTTCTTATGAGACACGGGATCCCAATAGCAGGGAACTTCTTACAACAAGAACTTGCAATTGTTACAGGTGCTGTAGATGCAATGATAGTAGATGTACAGTGTATTATGGAGAACATAGCTAACGTAGCAGAATGTTTTCATACAAAAATTATAACCACAAATCCAAAAGCAAGGATTAGATCCGGTGATTGTATGCATGTGGAGTTTGATGAACATTCTGCATATGAAGATGCCCTGAAAATTGTAAGAATAGCAGTTGAAAATTTTCCTAACAGGAATAAACCTGTAGTGATTCCTGATAGTCAATATGAACTTATAGCAGGTTTTAGTTATGAAGCTATAAATTATCACTTAGGTGGAACATTTCGTGGGTCATATACTCCTTTAAATGATAATATAATCAATGGTAGAATAAGAGGGATTGCAGGAGTAGTTGGATGTAATAATGTAAGAATCCCTCATGATAGTTTTCATATAGAAGTTGTAAAGGAATTAATAAAAAAGGATGTAATAGTCCTTACTACAGGATGTAATGCAATTGCATGTGCAAAAATAGGGCTACTTACTCCTGAATCTGCAAAGGTATTTTGTGGTCCAGGACTTGCTGAAGTGTGTGAAGCAGTAGGCATACCACCTGTACTTCATATGGGTTCATGTGTTGATAATAGCAGAATTCTTATGGCAGCTACAGAAGTGGTAAAAGCTGGTGGTTTAGGAAATGATATTAGTGACTTACCCGCAGCAGGGGCAGCACCCGAATGGATGAGCGAAAAGGCTATATCAATTGGCCATTATTTTGTTGTCTCAGGAGTCTATACAATATTCGGTGGACATTTGCCAATAGATGGTGCTCCTGAATTTAAAGAATATTTATTTGAAGAACTTGAAAATATATATGGTGGAATGTGGGATGTTGCGCATGATCCTGAAGAAATGGCTAAAAAAATGATAGCTCATATAGATAAAAAGCGCAAAGCACTTGGTATTGATAAGGCACGTGAAAGGATACTATTTGATATGGCTGCCAGACGTGAAATGGAGGCAGCATAAATAAAAAAATACTCTCATGAAGGGGGGAAACAGGGATGTCAAAATTAGTAGCATTCGCAGCGATACAAGGGGCTTATAATATAGTCTCAAAGGCAGAAGGTATTTATAAGAAAGCACTTGAAAAATATGGCGGAAGCCAGAAATTAGAGTTTCCGAATACAGCATATTTTTTACCAATTATATATTCTCTTACAGGAATGAAGGTCACTGATTTAGATTCAGCTAAAAAACCATTACAACTTGCAAGATCGCTTTTACCTCCTCATGTAAAAAAGGATTGTCATTTACCATATCTTGGACCAACATTAGATGCTGGGATGGCAGCTCTTTTTGCAGAGGAAATAATAGAAGCTATAAGATATATTGAAGATCCTGATTTCTATCAGCCAGGAGTAGAGGATCCTGATATAGATAATGGAAAAATATGGTTAGGTGCAGCAGATGATACCATCATGAGGAAAAGAGGGGTAGAATTTGTGGATGGAACTGCTCCGGGTTTTGTTGCTATAGTTGGTGCAGCTCCTGACTCTGAAACAGCAAAAAAAATAGCAGAAGAATATCAGATAAAAACAATATATGTTTTTATGCACGCAAATCAAAATGGTACCACTTTTGCTGAACAGCTGATAGAACAAGATGTTCAGCTTGGATGGAATACGCGTCTTGTACCTTTTGGTCCAGATATATCTTCTGCAGTTTTTGCTTTGGGATTTGCGTGCAGAGCAGCTATGTCCTTTGGTGGAGTTCAACCAGGTGATTATAAAAAGATATTAAAATATAATAAAGATAGGATATTTGCATTTGTAAATGCACTTGGTGAAGTAAATGCAGAGTGGGCAGCAAATGCAGCAGGTGCTATAAATTGGGGATTCCCCACAATAGCAGATACCGATATACCTGAAATACTTCCTACAGGTATATGCACATATGAACATGTAGTGGCAAATGTAAAACATGACGAAATAGTATCTAAATCTATAGAAGTTAGAGGACTTAAAGTAACAGTTACAGAGATAGATATTCCAGTTGCATATGGGCCAGCATTTGAAGGTGAAAGAGTAAGAAAAGACGATTTGTTTTGCGAATTTGGTGGCACAAAGACTCAATGTACAGAGCTATGTAAAATGGCAGATATGAATGAGATAGAAGATGAAAAGATAAAGGTAGTTGGACCTGATATACCTGATCTTAAGAAAGGAGATACTTTACCTCTGGGTATATATGTACAAGTAGCAGGACGTGAAATGCAAGAGGACTTTGAACCAATATTAGAAAGGCAGATTCATCATTTTATTAATTATGCTCAGTATATTATGCATATAGGACAAAGAGATATTTCATGGATTCGTATAAGTGAAAAAGCAGTAGAAAAAGGCTTCACATTAAAACACATTGGCACAATACTTCATGCAAAATTCCATCAAGATTTTGGTAGTATTCTGGATAAAGTGCAAGTAACTCTTTACACAAATAAAGAAGATGTAGATAAATTTACAGAAAGGGCGAGACAGGAATATAGAAAGAGAGACGAAAGAGTTGAGAAAATGACAGATGAAGATGTAGATATCTTTTACTCATGTACTCTTTGTCAGTCCTTTGCTCCTAACCATGTATGTGTAATTAGTCCAGAAAGAACAGGATTATGTGGAGCATATAATTGGTTAGACTGCAAGGCTTCTCACAAGATAAATCCTACTGGACCTAATCAGCCTGTAGAAAAAGGTGAGGTATTAGATGAGGTTAAAGGTGAATTTAAAGGTGTAAACGAATTCGTTTTTAAAGCATCGCGTCAAGCAGTAGAAAAAGTATGTATGTATAGTATAGTTAACTATCCAATGACAACATGTGGTTGCTGTGAATGTATTGCAGCAGTATTGCCTAACTGTAATGGCATCATGACAGTTCATAGAGATTATGCTGGTGATACACCTTGTGGAATGAAATTTACGACCCTTGCTGGTATGATGGGTGGTGGTCAACAGTCTCCTGGATTTTTGGGGCATTCTAAGTTTAATATAACTCAAAAGAAATTTCTAAAAGGTGATGGTGGCATATTAAGGCTTGTATGGATGCCAAAGTCTTTGAAAGAAGAAATTAAAGAAAGATTCCAAAAAAGAGCGGAAGAACTTGGAATTCCTGATCTATTAGATAGAATAGCAGATGAAACAGTGGGAACAGATGAGGCATCCGTATTAGAATTTTTAAAGGAAAAAGAGCACCCAGCTCTGAAGATGGAGCCTATAATGGGATAAAACATGATGTTGGTCAATATAATTGGCCAATTTAAAAAAAATAAGAGATAGGAGAGTAAATCATGGGTCTGACGGGGATTCAGATATTTAAACTTTTACCAAAGACAAACTGTGGGGAATGTGGTGTACCAACGTGTCTTGCTTTTGCTATGAATCTTGCTGCTGGAAAAGCAGAGCTCGACCAATGTCCATACGTATCCGATGAAGCCAGAGAAAAATTGGCAGAGGCATCTGCACCTCCTATACGACCTGTCCAGATAGGTGCAGGGGTAAGAGCCTTTAAAGTGGGTGGCGAAACAGTAATGTTTAGACATGAAAAGACATTTTATAATCCCACAGCTATTGGGGTTCTGATTAAATCAGATATTAGTAGTGAGGTTTTAGATAAAAAACTAAAGGAATGGAATGCCTTTCAGTATGAAAGGGTAGGATTAAACCTAAGACCTGAATTTGTGGCATTGAAGGATGTAAATGGTGATGCAGACAAATTTAAAATCGCAGCAGAAAAAATAGCTAAAGAAAGCGAATTTTGTCTTGTATTAATGAGTGAAAAACCAGACGTGATAAAATCAGCAGCAGATGTGTGTTCATTTAAAAGACCTCTTATATATGCAGCAACAAAAGAGAATGTAGATGATATGGGCAATTTGGCCAAGGAAATGAAACTTCCTCTTGCTGTAAAAGCAGAAAATGTGGATGCTCTTATACCACTTACAGAAAAGCTTACAAATATGGGGCTTAAGGAACTTGTGCTTGATTCTGGATCAAGAGAAATGAAACAGTTATTTATAGATCAAATTGCAATACGAAGAGCAGCTCTTAAAGCAGGAAATAGAGCTCTTGGTTTTCCAACTATCACATTCCCATGTGAAATGGCTGGTAATCTTGATGTAGAAACAATGATAGCTGCTATGTTAATAGCAAAGTATGGAAGCATGGTCGTACTTTCTGACTTTAGAGGAGACAGCTTGTTCCCATTACTTGTAGAGAGGCTAAACATATTTACTGATCCGCAGCGTCCAATGACAGTAACAGAAGGTATATATGAAATAGGCACACCAGATGAAAATTCTCCTGTACTTATTACAACAAATTTTTCTCTTACATATTTCATAGTAAGTGGAGAGATAGAATCAAGTCGAGTGCCAAGTTGGCTTCTTATAATGGATACAGAAGGGCTTTCTGTTATGACTGCGTGGGCAGCAGGAAAGTTTTCAGGTGATTTAGTAGCTTCATTTGTAAAAAAATCAGGTATTGCAGATAAAGTGGCTCAGAAAAAGATAATAATTCCAGGTTATGCTGCTGCTATAAGTGGAGAATTGGAAGAAGAACTTCCTGACTGGGAAGTAGTTATAGGTCCGAGAGACGCATCGTTAATTCCCAAGTTCCTGAGAGAAATGGGCTATCAGCCTGCTAAATAAAATGAAAAAAGGAGTGGTTATATGAAATTAATAGGAGAAAACATAAATGTTATTAGTAAAAAATTTGCCGAAGCCTTTAAAAGCAAGGATCCAAAACCTATAATTGAAGAGGTAAAATTTCAAAAAGAGAAAGGGATGGATTGGATAGATATCAATATAGGGCCTGCAAGGAAAAACGGACCTGAATTGATGGAATGGATAGTAAAAACAATTCAAGAAGAAGTACCTGATGCTCCACCATTAAGTCTGGATACTTCTAATATAGAAGCTATGGAAGCAGGACTTGCTGCTCATAAAGGTAGAGCATTAATAAATTCTATTATGTGCAGACCTGAAAGATATGAGAAAATGATCCCACTTGCAGTAAAATACAATGCACAAGTTATTGCTCTAATGTGGGGACCCGAAGGACTTCCAAGAGATGAAAATGAAAGAGCAGCTCTGGCAGCAGAATTAATATATGCGCTAAATGAAGCGGGAGTTCAAAATGAGGATATATTTGTAGATGGTATTGTTACACCTCTTAATATTCAGCAACAACAGCTTATGAGTCTTATGGCTTTTCAGGAAATGCTTCAAGATATAGCTCCTGGAGCAAAATCTACTTGTGGACTTTCAAATATCTCTAATGGCGTTCCAACACATCTTAGGCCTATTATAAATCAGACATATATGATCATGTTAGAAAGGAAAGGTATGTATTCCTGTATTGCTGATGCACATGACGATGGTCTCATTGCACTCGCAAAAGGAGAAAGACCAGATATAGTAGAGCTTATACATAAGATAATGGATGGAGAAGATGTAGATATAAATTCTCTACCTGAAAACCCGAACCATGGCTGGAAATTATCAGACTATGCAAAAACAGCTAAGGTGATACTTGGACATTCGCTGTTTTCTGATTCGTGGTTAGAAATATAGAAAATATAAAAGGCCTATCCTTTTTTAATTCTTTAAACAAAAAGGGATAGGCCTAATAAGATAACTTTATTTTATTAGAATCAAGGTGTTGACAATTAAGCCATTTTTTTATGGCTGCAACAAGAAGTTTATAGTATTTTTCTGTACCACCAAGGCCTTTTCTACCGAAGTAATAATTTATTTCTAATAATAGAGGGGTTGTTTTATCTTTAAAAACTATGTCTACGGCAGCCAGATTAATACCTGTCTTATGTATAAGGATTTTAACCAATTCTTTCCCTTTTTCTTGTAAATGAGGCGCCCATTTATAATCAATATAAGCGCTATCATTAACAGTAACTATAACCTGCTCTGGATTATATGCTCTTTTCCAGTAAGAAAAAAGCATATCTCCTATAATAACAACTCTTAATACATCTCCATTGCAATTTATAAGTTCTTGAGCAATTATCCCATCAGACTGCTTTAATGCATTATATGTTCCCTTTATATCATCTATATGTTTTACAATATGTATGCCTTTTCCTTCATGCTTATTATTCTCTTTTATTAAAAAAGGAGTTTTATCAGCAAATTTAGTTCTAATTTTATAGAACTTCTCTATATTATCCCAGCAAATAGAACAAGGATACGGCATATTTATATTTTTAAACAAAATTATTTGTTTAATTTTGCCAGAATATTCGAATCTGCACTTGTAATCAGGAAATATAGATGCTTTCGAAGATAAACAAACTTTAAATAATTCTTTTGAACATCCTTGAGGCAAAATTATAGCTTCTGCATTATTTATATATCTAAGCTCCTCTTTATTTGGCAATCTATCACCTAATAGAATCTGTAAATCTGCATCTATACAAGGATGAAATGAAACTATCATATTGTTCTTTCCTTTGAAACATCAATATGCTACAAAATAATAGCAAAAGCATAGGAGGTTGAAAAGAGGAATGCCTATATATGAATTTAGATGTATAAGATGTGGACAAGTGTTTGAAAAATTATTCACCCCAAAAGAAAAAAATATAGATATTAGTTGTCCTCATTGCAAATCAGAAATTGTAGAAAGAGTTGTTAGCAGAACGAATTATGTTATGGGACTTCCTAAGGGATCTAAAAAACCTAAAATAACACAGAGATCTTGTGCAGGGGGGTCTTGTTTTAGTATAGATCTTCCAGGTCCTACAAAAGATTGAAAGATGGTCAAACCTGAGTTGAGCGAAGAACAAAAAGCTATTATAAAAGAAAAATTTGAACAGGAAATTGTACCAAAACTAATGATGAAGATGTATGGTCGGATTGGAGTATTAAATTGTGGATTTGCTGGTAGAGAGTATAAAAACTGGAATATTATTTTCAGAGCCAAGAGAGATGGTTTTGAAATTATAGAATTTGAATATGATAAACAATCAAGGGAGTTAGACATTAAATGAGTAGAGAGCTTGTAGATATTCCCACCTGTCCCTTCTGTGGAGTCAATATAGAAAAACCACAAATTTCAGGAGATGATCCAGATATAACATTAGGTAGGTGCTCATGCGGCGCAGTATATGCATGTGATGAAAGCGGCAAAAATTTGGGATCAGCGTTTGTAGAAGCTCTTTTATTAGCGTGTAATAAAGATTGGGATATGGCTTGGAATCTTTCAGAAGATAAAGATTTTAAGACTGAAATAGTAAAACACTATGATCCTATATCGCATCTTATTGTGCCAGGAGGTGTATTTGATAAAAGGCGTATAGTTGGAGCATTATATTTTATAAGACTCCATAATCCCTTAATTAAAACCAAAAAATCTTCACAAAGAAATTCTTCTATAAGAACAAAACCTGATATTCCTTTTGACAAGAACTTAAAAATTCCTCTTAGCAAAGATAAGGTTGAAGAACTTATTGCGAACTACGATTTACAGCCAATAATAAAAAGAGCCAGCAGTGATAAGAAAATTATAAAGAATCTTCAACGACTATTATATTCTGCGGATCCCGTTATAAGAGCAAGAGCAGCCGAAGCCTTGGGAAAAGCATGTGCTATTATAAGTAAAGACGAGCCAAAAAAAATCTCAAGGCTTGTTCAAACATTGCTCTACTCTTTAATAGATACTGCTGCTTTCTCTGTGGGTGCATTTGAGGCTATTGCAGAAATAATAGTCAATGCTCCTGATTTATATGAATCCTATATTCCATACCTATATCAGCTTATATCTGAAGAATCACGAAGAGGAAAAACTATTATGGCTCTTGCCAGAATAGCTGAAGTTAAGCCAAACTTGTTAAGAAGTAGGGCATTTTATTTTTTGAGATTTTTAAAAGATAAAGATCCAGAAACAAGGGGTTATACAGTTATTCTATTGGGAAACCTCAAGGCATCTGAACTAAAAGAGGATATAGCAAAATTAAAGGGGGATATGAGCAATATTTTTATATATCAAAACGGAAATATAATATCAAAAACTATTGATGAATTGGTATCGATTGTAATTAATAACTTATGATAGTGCAATATATACTCTCTTCTCCTGAAGGAGATATAGAATTAAACTAAAACATATTAGATTTGGCTTTTAAAATTAGTTTCAAAAAATTATCCTTATTTGAAACTAAAAGATTATAATTTATCTTAGATGAAACAAACTTTTTCTCATCTTTCTTAGAACAAAACCTGAAATAATACTTACTCTTCTTTGTTAATTTTCCTATCCAGATCCCAACAATTTCTGTTAGCATAAATAACACTGAGTATTTCCTTACCTTTTCCTCATCTAAGCTTTTATAATACTTGCTATTGAGAAATAACAATCCTAACCTGCTCTTTAA
>CAZMNC010000135.1:0-7018 GCA_964567535.1 uncultured Desulfobacterales bacterium
ATTGGGATATATAATATGCCAATTTTTTATCAATACCCTTTGCTGCAATATCCATATAAAATTTAAGAGCCTCCTTAGGGATGCCAATGACCATGCTAAGTTGAGCTGCTATATCTTTTTCTTGTTTTGTTAAAGGGCTTAGAAATCCTTTTATAATCAATGCTACAAGCGCATTCTTATATTTGTGTTCTTTTAGATATAAATGGGCAAGGCCTTTCCACCATTTTGGTTCAAAAGGATCATCATGAATCAAAGCTTTTAGATATTCCAATGCCTTTTTTTCCATATTAAGAGAGAGATATATATGTAGTCTTATTTGTTGCCATTGCTTTTTCTTTTTACCTGCTTCATTTTCCGAAAGAAAAACTATATATGGAAGAGCATCTTTTAACATGTTGCATGCTATATATGCATGAGCAATTGCTTCTTTCCATTCAAGTTTTTGTTTTATATTTAATTTGAACAATTGCCTTAATGTGTGCAATGCCTTTTTCGGCATGTTTGCACTCAAAAAACATACTCCAGCATAGTATAGATATTGAGGATCTTTTTTTGAAGAAAATTTGTAAGTCATTACAAATGATTTGGCAGCATTTATATAATCTTTTAATTCATAATAACCTTGTGCAAGATTCAACCAACCTATAGAAAAATTTGGTTTCTTTTTTACAGAAGATAAATAATAAAATTTTGCTTCGTTATATTTTTTAAGCTCAAACAAACAATTTCCTAAAATAAAATCTAATAGATAATTTGTATATCCTTTCCTATCTGGCTGTCCTGGTTTCAGATCTTTTGCCTTTTCTCTAAAATTCTGAAGTAATTTTATTGCCTTTAAATATTCTTTTTTATCCATAAGCTTCTGCGCCTTATAAATAACAAGTTGAACAGGCAAAGGAACGGATTTAAAAGCATAAGATGAGTTTAGAAACAAAAATGTAAAAAAAATGATTAGGATACAATATCGAATCATTGTAATTTAAATCGAATGGTTGTCTCCACCAATGTCTTTACTTTTGTACCTTCAACAGTCGCAGGCTTAAAACGCCATTTCAACACACAGTTAATAACAGAATCATCAAAAGTACCCTTTGGATAACTCTTCACAATTTTTACATGAGTCACTCTTCCCTTTTCATCAACAACAAATCTCACCACTACCCACCCTTCTATGCCTCTTATTCTGGCAGAAATGGGATACACAGGAGGTATCTGAAATATAGGTATAGGTGGATAGTCAACTTCACCTATTGCAAATAAAGCATTTTTTATACCAAAATTTTTTAAGGCTAACTTAGTTACAGGATGAACAGGTATAGTACCAGGCATCTTAGGAAGTTTTGGATTCAGTTCAAACGGAAGGTTAAAATTTTGATTTATTTTTATATCAGGACTTATATATATTTTATTTTTAATAGCTTTTTTTATCTGTTTCTTTGCAGATATTTTTCTGTTTGGTTTTTTTAAATATGGCTTTGGTTTCTTAATTCTAATAACATTTATCATACTTACATATTTTGAAAAATGAAATCTGGCAGGATTTTCTTTTATGAGACATGGCATAAGATCAAAGAATATTATATTTAATCCTAATGACATAACTAAACAGATTGTCCATATTAAGATTCTATTTTTCAGGAGCAATTTTAGCTGCCAATGAGACATTTTTTGCCCCTGCAAGCTTACATTCATCCATAACTCTTATTACTATACCTGTCCTGCTATCTTTATCAGCAACAATAATAACTGACGCTTCAGGATTTTCCGCTAATGCCCTTTCCACATTTGCTCTTATAGCACGAACATCTATTTCCCTCCTATTCATATAAACCCTTCCGTCCTTTGTTACCCCTATTAATATATTAGTCCCTTTTTTACTAACAGCAGTTGCAGCTGTTGGTCGGTTTATATCAACCCCTGTCTCCTTGACAAAACTTGTTGTAACCAAAAAAAAGATAAGCAATATAAATACCATATCTATAAGAGGTGCTATGTTAAGCTCTACCGTCCTTTTTTTTGCCCTTCTTGCTGTTGTTATATTTAACATTTATATATGCCTTTTTATAAATATACTGATAGATTCTATCTTTTGTTTAAGACTTTCTGAACGTCGTTCCAAAAATTTGCTCATATACAACCCCGGTATAGCAATAATAAGTCCTGTTTGAGTAGTAATAAGAGCCTCTGAGATTCCACTTGCCATTGCCTTTGCATTCCCTGTACCAAAAATTGCAATAACATCAAAAGTTTTTATCATCCCTATTACTGTACCAAGAAGACCAAGAAGAGGGGCTATTGCAGCAAATATTTTTATTAAAGGTATATATTCATCCAAAAAAGATGACACATATAAAGCTACTTCATCTATAAGAAAGATATCTATCCTTTTTTTTCCTGTTTCGCGATGAATTAATCTCTTTACAAAAATAAAAATAATACCTTCATGTTTTACCTCAGGTATCTTGCCCTGTTTTAAATATGCAATCGCATCTCTTTTATCTATATCATCTCTATATAGTCTTTTAAAAAATAATAACCTTTCTATTATAATAGACCACATAACAATAGAAATAATAAGAAGAGGGACCATGACAACACCACCACAAAAAATATACTCCCTCATTCTATATATATGATCAACCAGAGACATTTTTATTTCTTTCTGTAAACAGGATGTTTATGAAAGACACAGCGTTTTTTTCCATATTGGTAATCATATTCTCTACTTTTCTGGAAAGCAAGGTATGACAAAACATTACAGGAATAGCTACCATAAGACCAAGCATTGTTGTTACAAGTGCCTCTGATATGCCTGAAGACATCATTCTTGGATCACCTGTCCCATAAAATGTTATTACATGAAAAGTATTAATTATCCCAGTAACAGTTCCCAAAAGGCCTAAAAGAGGAGAAATCTCAGCAAGCATACTTATTGTAGATAAAAATCGTTCAAGTCGAGGAATTTCACCCAAAATTGCTTCCTGAAGTACATTTTCAAGCTCTTCTCTATGTATATTCTTTTCTTCTAAGCCTGCCATAAATACTTTAAAAATAGGCTTTTTAGCCTGTTTTTTGCATATTTCTATACATCTAGTCCAATCTTTATTAGATAAATAAAACATAAATTCAGAGACAAGGGCTTCTATATTATGTCCATTTATATAAAGATAGATAGCTCTCTCCAATATCAAAAAAAAGGCAATAATACCTATTAAGATAATAGGATAAATAATAGGACCACCTTTCGGGATTTCTTCCATCAAACTTAATCTATGTACCAATTGCCTAAGAGCCGCACCTTTTGATATATCTATAGGGATAGAATCAGATTTTCCATCTATATATTTATTCAATTTTTTTATCATATTATGAGGTGGCAATTTTGATAAAGCAAAAAGACGATGACTTATTTCTGAATATATTAAGAAACCAGTTTCATGGCCCTTTTTGTAAACTGCTTCAAAATTACCTACAACCAATATTTTGCCTTTTGTATCCCTTCCAGAACGATCTACAAACATTCCATTGGTCAATCTAACTTGGCCAGAAAGACATATCTCTTGAAATAGCAAACTAACCATATTTTTTATATCAGACATCGCTGGAAAAGATAATTTTTTGATTATTGGTTCTAATTTTTTTGTTCTTCCTTTAAAAAAGGCGCTCTGAATACTTCTGTCTAACAAACCTTTTAAATCCTTAGCATCAGCCCTTATAACAGAAATAAGCTCTTGCATTTCTAATTGCTCTTTATCCCTTTTTTCTAAAAGTTTTTCTTCTTCTGTTTTTAACCCTTCAAGCTCTTTTCTCAATTTTTTTCTTTTCAAGATTAAATCCTTATTTCTCTTTTTTAAAGCTTGTATAGCTTGTAATAAAGCGCTTCTATTCTTTAAAATCATATCTTGAACTTTTTTTGCCTCTTTCAAAGCATTTTCTTCTTCTGCCTTAGCTTTACCTACAAACTCTTTTTTCTTTTGAGCCTCTATTATCATCATTCTCATATCTTTAGAATATACATGAGCAGAAGCACACATATAAAACATAAAAACAAAAAAAATAAGCCAATTTTTCATCTTTTTATTCTTCCAATAGGAAGTTCTATTATTTCTATAGGTCTTCTTTTCTCTGCTATATCTATAGCTAAAGTAATATCTCGATTATATACCTTAGGAAGCCTTTTCCAACCTGATGATGGATCAAAATATCCACATGTTTTTTTGTCTAAGGACTGAAAAAATAAACATACTCTACCTAAACGAAATATATTCGCATATATATTTTCGCCTCTAAGCCTTATTCTGTCCTGATACACTTCTATTGTATTTCCATATTCTGCTTCAATAAAAAGTGCCTCTATAAGCTTTCTAAATTTTTCAGCAATAGATACAGTTGGATCATATATCACTTGTTTTAAATTTTTAATTCTGTCTGCCCTCTCTTTCTTTAAAAAAGGGACATCTACTTTTATAAAAGAAGATAATTTATTAAAGGTCTCTTTTATAAAAGGATCCATCTGGCTTTGTATATTTTTCATATTAGATATATCCTTTTTTATTTTGGCAATCGAATCCCTATGAATATCTATATCCTTCTGAAGTTCATGAATATCCTTTAATATATAACTATTTTCGAGTTTTAAATTTTCATATTCAGCCCTTAACTTTTCTTTCTCTTTAAACCAGTTATCCTCCTTTTTTTGAGTAATTTGTCGTATCGTAACAGCCTTTTCCACATAATTTCTTACCTTAGACGAAATATCATTTGAAAATGAAACTCCACACAAAGATAGGAATAATAGAATTAATAAAACAAAAAAATTCATTAGATTCTTTCCTTTAAAAATAAACTGACTTGCTGTTTAAGATCTTCTATCTTCATGTATCTTGCATCTAATAATACGGCAAGCTCTTTTGATAAGCCCATACTCAAAAATCCATCTACTTCTGTATCCACAACTATACTTTCCAACTGAGATAAAGAACTTAAACCAAAGGATATTTTCTTTACCTCTTCCCACGGAGAATCTCCTTTTATAGCTTTATTTGCCCTGCCATCTGTTATTATAAACATGACAATCCTTAATTCTTTATCCTTTAATATAGATTGGCGTATTACCTTATAGGCTTCTAAAAGCCCTGCACTCAAAGGCGTAGCACCTCCAGTTGGCAAATCTTTTAGCCTTTGAGCTGCTATTTCTAAACTGCTTGTTGGTGGGAGTATCAAATCTGCTTTAGTTTTTCTAAACAAAATCATAGAAACCCTATCTCTTCTTTGATAACAATCTATAAGAATAGATTGAATAGCTGCTTTTGCCTCGATAATTCTTTTTTGTGCAGCCATTGAACCTGAACCATCTACAACAAATATAAAAAGATGTCCCATTCTTTTTTCTCTTTGTTTAAACCTAAGGTCTTCATCTTTTATTATAAGATGGTTTGTCATCCCTCGTCTCTTCTGATAAGGAGCTGATGCTCTTATCGTTGCATCAACTGCTATATCATTATTACATCGCAAAACATGTTTAACATATCTGCCAGATTGGCCTTTTGTCTTTGTCTTCGTTCTTTTCCCTGAGGCAGTCCTAAAAATTCTATCTTTTTTAAACAAAATTCTTTTTATATTAAATGACTCACCAACAGGAAAAATCTTATCTATATCTGCATCTCCTGAAATATTATCTAATTTTTTTCTTTCATTTTGTTTATTCAGATTTCTATTATAATTATCGTTGGAACTGTTTTTCTTATTTTTATGTTCATGCCCTTTATGAGATTTTTCCAATTTATCATTACTCTGTTTGCTAAGTTCCTCTGGAATTTGATTTTTTCTTTTTACTTTTCTATGCATAACCACTAAAGGATATACCTTATCTACATGAGATTTATCTACTTGAATATCTCCCATATATGCAGCATAGGCTCTTGCCCCATAAAATAGCGCCGTATCTGCCCGATGAGACATGATTCCATCTTTTAATAATAACTCTTCAATATAAACTATAATCTCTTCGGAAATAGTAAGCTTGTGTTTAATTGCTTTGGCCTGCTGTATCCTCTGGCTTAATATAATATCCTCATATGCAGTAGGAGGAAATAGCACAGTCTTTATTATCTTTTTTCTCATATCCTTATTCTTTATGGCATCCATATATACACAAAAGCCAAATCTATCCAGAAAATGATCAGAAAGTTCGGATTCTTCAGAATTCATAGTAGCAATTATAATAAATCTTGACGCCTCAAAAAGCTCTATTCCTTCTCTTTGAACAATATTTATGCCCCTTGATTGAGTCTCAAAAAGTATAGACAATATATCTTCAGAAAGAAGATTTATATCTTCTACATATATTATGCCTTTATCCGCCCTTCCTATAACCCCTTTTTTAAAAATCTTTTTCCCTGTCTTTAAGGCATTCTCAATGTCTACGCCACCAATAAGAGACTCCTCTGTAATATTTAAAGGGAGTTCTACAAAAGGTATTCCCGTAGGAAGGACTTCTCTAAAAGCCCTAACAAGAGTAGATTTTCCACATCCTTTATTGCCAATAATTATAACGCCACCACATAAAGGATCTACTGCATTTAATATTAAAGAAAGCTTTGCATATTCCTGGCCAACAAAGTTACAGAAACTTATATTGCTATTATAGCTCTGATACAAGCTCTTCAAGTCTATCCGCCTCCTTTTTTATATCTTCAAATGGAAGCCTTTTTAATCTATGCCTTATTGCAAAAGGAGCTGTCTTTTTTATATCATCTGTTGTAACACTATCCTTTGCATTAAAGGCTGCATATGCCCTTGCTGCCTTAACAAGCACAATATCTGCTCTATGTCCATCAAGACTCAAAGATGTGGTTATCTCAGTAACAGAAGAAAGGATTCTGTCTGAAATTGCTATATTCTTTACCATCTTCTTTGCTAATATTATCTTATTCGAAAGCTTATGTTGTTCATCTTGCCATACTTTTATGAAGCCTTCTGGATCACTATCAAAACTGATTTTTCTCTTTAGGATTTC
>CAZMNC010000136.1:0-5046 GCA_964567535.1 uncultured Desulfobacterales bacterium
AACTAATATGCTGGATAAATTAGAATTACTTGAAGAAATTCCACCTTATCTTTATTCTATGGTGGCAGATATATTGATTTTTTTATATAAACTGGATAAAGGGATAGAGAAATAGAAAAAGAGGTTTTTTAGAGCATGAAGCCGTATAAAATAATGATAATAGATGATGAAATAGAAATATGCAATATTCTTAAAGAATTTCTTGAAGGACTAGGATATCATGTAATTACAGCGCAAAATGGAATAGATGGATTAAAGTTAATATCTCAAAATGTTGTGGATGTTCTGATATTAGATTTAAATATGCCCGGTATGCATGGACTGGATGTTCTTAAAAAGGTAAAAAACACATATCCAGATATATCTGTTATTATACTTACAGGTTTTCCTTCTATTGACAGTGCAGTTGAAAGCATGAAACTTGGAGCATATGATTATCTTGTAAAACCTATAGACTTCAAAAGACTTGAAGTTTTACTTGAAAAAGTATTTGAACAAATATTTATGAAAAAACGACTGGAAATATTAGAAAGAAAAGTAAGAGGAGAATATAAATTTGAGGGCATGGTAGCACAAAGTATTGGGATGTTAAATGTATTTCATATGATAAAGCAGATTGCACCTTATTCTACCAATGTCCTTATTACAGGTGAGACTGGTACAGGTAAAGAAATGGTAGCACATGCAATTCATAATTTAAGCCCAAGAAAAAATAAACCTTTTGTAGTAATTAATTGTGCAGGATTGGTAGAGTCCTTATTAGAAAGTGAACTATTTGGACACGTAAAAGGCTCCTTTACAGGTGCTGTTAGAGACAAATCAGGACTTTTTGAGATAGCTAATGAGGGCACTATATTTTTGGATGAAATAGGAGAGTTGCCTTTATCTCTTCAAGCAAAACTCTTAAGGGTATTGGAATATAGAGAAATTCAAAGAATAGGGGATACAAAAATAAGAAAGGTAGATGTAAGAATAATTGCAGCAACAAATGTAGATCTAAAAGCAATGGTAGAAGCAGAGAGATACAGAAAAGATCTATTTTTTAGACTCAATTCATTTTGTATAAATATTCCTCCCCTGAGAGAAAGAAAAGAAGATATACCATTATTATGCCAACATTTTATATCCCAGCTAAACAATGAGTTAAAAAAGGATATTAAAGGCATGAATCAAGAAGTCATAGACCTGTTTATGGAACTACCCTGGGAAGGAAACGTAAGAGAATTAAGAAATGTGGTAGAAAGATCGTATATAATGGCAAAAGATGAATTCATATCCATAGATGATATACCTTCTGAATATAAGAATATTAATTTCAAAGCAACCAATAAATTATTAGACGAACCTGATGAATTAGAAGAAACCCCCACCACTTTAGCTGAATTAGAAAAAAGATATATCGCCAAGGTTCTAAAACTCACTTCAGGAAACAGATCTAAGGCCGCAAAAATATTGGGACTAAGCCGGCGATCACTCTACAGAAAATTAAAAAGATACGGTATCCTTTAATAGTTTGCCATAATGACACATCTTTAATGACCCATTTTGTGTCATTTTGACACACTAAAACCCCATCACTAATTTTAATTCTTGATATATTCATGATCTTTTCTTTGGCATGAATCTTGATGCCTATTATTAAAAAGTCTTTAAAGGAAAAGGTAATGAATAGAAAGAAAGTTATATTAATAGCAAGTTTAATCATCAGTTGTTTCATTGACTCGTATGCATATTCCAAAACCAAAACTAATAATCCTTACAACTATATATCATTGGCTTCAGAAGCAAAGAAACTCAAAAAATTCAATATTGCAATCAAGTGGTTAAGAAAAGCCTTAACAGTAACAGACAATGACAAAATCCGATCTGAAATATATTTCAGGTTAGCAGACTGTTACTATTATATTAAAAACCAAATTGCAGCATTTAATTTGTATAAAGAAGGGCTAAAGTATCCAGATGCAGAAAAATATCTACTATCCCATCCAAAAATATATATTCATTTAGCAAATATATACTTTGATTATTCTCAATATCAAAAAGCAGTGAATATATATATTCAAATAGCAAAAATATATAAAAATAAAGATTTCACCCCCTATGTTTTAGTTAAAGCGGGAGATTCATATCTAAATCTAAAAAAATATAAAGATGCATTAAGAATGTATTCAAAAGTAGTATTGTTATTTAAAAACACCGATGAATATTGGATTAGTAGATTTAGAATGGCAGATATTGGCATATCTAATCCACAGCTAAACATACCAGACACCATAGAGTACAGAGATTACAGGAAACCATTAGAAGCATATATAGATATAATAAAAAGAGCACCACGAGAACTAAAAAAATTGAAGCAATTGGCTCAGCTAAGAATTGCCTCTGTCTCTATAAAAAATAGAAAATATCAACAGGCAATAGATGTTACGAAAAATTTTATAAAAAATTATCCTAATAGCACGTTAAAAGAATACGCAAAAGAAATTTTAATAAATGCCACTTCAAAGTTTGTAGATTTTCTTTACCAAAACAGGGATCTTATAAAAATTTGTAAACTATACGAATCTATCAAAACAGATATTGATATATCAAAACTTAAGCCTGATACCACCAAAAAGATAGCAGATTCCCTGTATAATCTGGATCTCTATAGTGATGCCCTTAGGCTTTATATGATAGACCCTAAACATAATATTTCAAGGATAGCAGCAATATACAACAGACTTGGGAGATACAAAGAGACTATCAATCTATTAAAAGACAGGGAAAAAAATTTATCTTCTGAAATGTTATTGGTATTAGCAACTGCTTTATATAAAGAAAAAAGATTTAAAGATGTAACTGTACTACTTGAGAAATATATAAATAAGGTCTCCAATATAAAAGCATATTATATACTCGCAGATTCTTTTGACAAACTGGGCAATAGAAAAAAGGCTATATATTATTATGAAATACTTTCAAAGAAAAAATCTAAGTATCAACTTAATGCATGCTTATACTTAGCAAATATATACTTTGACCTAAAACAATACAAAAAAGCACTTCATTACTATCAAATAACAGAAACACTTTGTAATAGATGCCCAGATACAGATTTTATAAGACTCCAAATAGCAAATTGTTATTACGAAATAGGAGATTATAAAAAATCAGCATCTACTCTGAAACAGGTTAAGAGCAACAACTTAATGGGTTGGGTATCTAATGTGCAATTACAAATTATGGAATTAGAAAACACATATAAGGAGCTGAAATGGTTGATAGAATAGAAATAAAAGAGATTTCTCAGCAACTCCAGTCTAACCCAAAGATTAATAAAGACAGCAATAAGACCTTTTTAGATATGTTAAAGGGATATTTAATGAAAGTAGATATGAATCAACACAAGGCAGATAAGGCTATTGAAGACTTTTTGGCAGGTAAAAAAAGTATTCAACAGGTAATGCTTACAGTTGAAAAAGCAGATATATCTTTTCGATTATTTATGAAGATACGTAATAAATTAATAGAAGCATATCAAGAAATTATGAGGATGCAGGTATAGGCTATGCCAAAATTTATTATTCCTATATTAGAAAAAATAAAAGAGCTTCCCCCCTCTCAAAAGATCATATTAGGGATAGTAATATCAATTCTGATTAGTGTAGCTGCTGTTTCTATAATGTGGGTTAGATCTCCAGAATATGGACTTTTATATTCTAATCTGAATGCAGATGATACTGCCCATATAATAAAGAAATTAAAAGATATGAAGATCCCTTATAAACTAAAAGAAGGTGGACGAATATATGTGCCTCTGGATAAAGTCTATGAATTAAGAATAAGACTTGCATCAGAAGGGCTTCCAAAAGGAGAAGGGGTTGGTTTTGAGATATTTGACAAAACAAATTTTGGAATAAGTGATTTTGCTCAAAAGATAAATTATATAAGGGCTCTTCAAGGAGAACTTGCAAGGACAATAGAGTCACTTGATGAAGTGGAATGGGCAAGAGTTCATATTGCCATGCCAAAGGAATCTCTCTTTATATCCCGCCAAAAACAACCCTCAGCATCTGTAGTAATAAAACTTAAACCAAATCATGGGCTTTCAGAAGAAGAAATACAAGGCATTGTATATTTGGTATCTGCTGCTATACCGAGATTAGATGCAAAAAGGGTAATATTAGTGGATTCAGAAGGTCATATATTAGCTGGAGCTAATAAAAACAAAATGTTTTCAGGAAATCAAATAAGAATAAAGAATCAAATTGAACAAGAATTAGAAGATAAGATTGTAGGTCTTTTGGAAAAGGTTACTGGGAAAGATAAAGTAATAGCAAAGGTATCTGTAGATATGGATTTTTCCAGAGTAGAAAAAAAATTAGAAACATATGATCCATACAATGTAGCTATAAGAAGTGAACAAATAATACAAAAACAAAGCTCAGGAGCTGAAACTTTACCTATGGGGGTACCAGGAGTTCTATCCAATATTCCTAATACAAATGTTTCAGGCACATTAAATAAAAACCTGAATTCTACTAAAAACACGCAAAAAGAAAGCAATAAAGTAGTCAATTACGAAATAGGCAAAACTGTTGAATCTATAAAAGAACCAATAGGAAGAATCATAAGAATATCTGCAGCAGTATTAGTGGATGGTAAATATAATGCTACAGATATAGCAAAGCTTAAGCTACTTGTACAAAAGGCAATAGGATATTCCAAACAAAGAGGAGATCAAATAGAGATAGTTAATATGCCCTTCAAAGAGATTGAAACAGAAAAACAGGGACACGGGATAATGGTATTACTTAAAAATGTTCCAATGATATCCAGAGTCATTAATCCTCTTATAAAAGGAATATCAGCCACTTTGATAATGTTTATCCTGGTAATGAGTTTAAAGAAAATATTAAGAGAAATAATCATACCTAAAGCACCTGTAGAAACAGAAAAACAAGAAGAAGAAACTCAAGAATTACCTAAACCTGTTAAAGATATAGAAGCTACAGAATTAGCAGAGGCAGAAGAAATAAAAGCACTCCCTGTTCATGAAGAAGT